>NZ_MTPV01000052.1:0-52970 GCF_002009585.1 Arthrobacter sp. SRS-W-1-2016
ACCGCACCCTCTTCCAAGGCGACGCCGAACCCGCCCGGCTCCCCGGCTACGGCATCGTCCCCGCCGGCTGGGCACGGTCACTCCTCAACGCCGGGAACCAGGGCAACGCCACACCCGGCCAAAATCACGATTTGAAGGTCTGGCTCCGGCGCCTCTACACCGCCCCCGGAACCGGGGAACTGGTCGGAGCCGATTCCCGTGCCCGGCTTTTCCCGGCGGGTTTGCGGCGCTTCATCCAGGCCCGCGACGACACCTGCCGCACCCCCTACTGCGACGCACCGATCAGGCACATCGACCACATCATCCCCTGGCACCACGACGGCACAACCAGCCTGGCCAACGGGGCAGGACTCTGCGAAGCCTGCAACCACACCAAAGAACTCCCCGGCTGGACAGCACAAACCTGGACAGCGCAAAACGGGACAGCAACAACCAGTCCCGGAACACGGCACGTCCTCGACATCCGCACCCCCACCGGACACCACTACCGATCCACAGCGCCACCCCTGCCAGGAGTCGGCATGCGGGGCACAAACCCGCCCGGCCGTGTATTGGTAGTGCCATCCAGTCAGAACGCAGGGCCTCCCGTTTCGCCCAGCCGGTATTCGCGCTGGAGTTCGGCAACTTTGGGGTCGTGCTCGTCAGCTCCGTAGTCCGAATTCCGGGTGATGTCCTTGCCGTCGGGGAGCTTCATCGCCCGGAAGACCAGGGACAGGACGGCAGCAATAATGAGGTTGATCGCGAATGCCACGACGGCGATGTAGACCTGCACGTTGGTGCCGGGGATGGCAGCGATGGAGCCGCCGAAGTTCGCCTTCGTCACGGGGTTGACCACGTTGTACGCCGCGACGGTGCCGTAGGCAATCCCGGCCACCCAGCCCGCGAAGAGGGCCCAGCGGTGGAACCAACGGGTGTAGAGCCCTGCCACGATCGCCGGGAAGGTCTGCAGGATCCAGATGCCGCCGAGGAGCTGCATATTGATGGCGGCCGACTGGTCCATCGCGATCACGAAGATCAGCGCCCCGAACTTCACCACGAGCGAGGCGATCTTGGAGACCTTCGCTTCTTGCCGCGGGTCGGCGTCGGGCCGTATCAAGTCCCGGTAGATATTGCGGGTGAACAGGTTGGCGGCAGCAATCGACATGATGGCGGCCGGGACCAACGCGCCGATGGCGATGGCCGCCAGGGCAATACCGGCAAACCATGCCGGGAAGTTGTCCAGGAACAACTGCGGAACCACCAGTTGCGGATTGACCGCACCGTTCAGGTCAATCGGCTTGGTGCCCGCGGAAATGGCCGCGTACCCCAGGAGGGCAAGGAATCCCAGCATGAGCGAATACAGCGGAAGGACCGCGGCGTTCTTGCGGATCGTGTTCCTGCTCTTCGTCGCCAGGACTCCCGTGACCGAGTGCGGGTACATGAACAGCGCCATGGCCGAACCAAGGGCCAGCGTCCAGTACGCGGAATAGCTGGCGGCACCCGGGATGAAGACACCCGCCGGCTTGCCTGTGGCTGGGCTGACGGCGTCGAGTTTCGTCTGGGCTGCACCGAAGATGTTGTCCCAGCCCCCGAACTTGATTGGCAGGTAGATCACGGCAACGATGACCGCGAGGTAGATCAGCAGATCCTTCACGACGGCGATAAGCGCCGGCGCCCGCAGGCCCGAGGTGTAGGTGTATGCGGCCAGGACCACGAAGGCGATGATGAGGGGCAAGTCGGTCAGCAGCACATTCTGCGCACTGCCGAGGCCCAGCACGGTGAGCACCGCCTTGATGCCAACCAATTGCAACGCGATGTAGGGCATGGTCGCGACAATCCCAGTGAGGGCCACCGCAACCGTCAACGCTCTGCTGCCATAGCGCCCGCCCACGAAGTCAGCCGGTGTGACGAACCCATGCCGGTGGGAGACCGACCACAAACGGCTCATCAAAAGGAACACGATCGGGTAGAGCACGATCGTGTACGGCACGGCGAAGAAGCCGCTCACGGCGCCGGTGGCCCACATTGCCGCCGGGACTGCCACGAACGTGTAGGCCGTGTAGAGGTCCCCGCCAAGGAGGAACCACGTGACCCACGTTCCGAAACCGCGGCCGCCAAGGCCCCACTCATCGAGGCTGTGCAGGCCCGTCTCCTTGCCCGCGCGCCAGCGCGCGGCGAAGAAGCCCAGCACCGCCACGAGGATGAAGAGGACGACGACGACGGTGAGCGCGACGCCGTTGACGGGCCGGTCCGCTGTGGTCGCCAGCGGGACAGTGAACGCGCTCATTGTTCCTGCTCCTCGGTGAATGCGCCTCGTCCGCCCCGCGCTGCTTCTCGGCGTCGACGGTCCTCCTTGGTGACCAAGCGATAGGAGATGCCCACCATGCCCGCGGTGATAGGGACCCAGAGCATTTGGTACCAGTAGAAAAACGGCATGCCGGCGAGCCGCGGTTGATCAATCGAGTACGCGGGGACGAACAGCGGAACCAGAATGGCGACGGCCAGCAGGATTCCGGCCGCAATATAGGGACCAGGCCTTGCGGGCCCCCGGGTCGGCACATCTGGAGTGGACATGGACGCCTCCTCAGAGAGACGGCCCCCGGTGCGGGATGGGCTTCCCGGGACGTGCCGGCGGCCTGATGGACCGTATGTGTACCGGTTCATCAACAGAATAGATTCTGGATTAATTCTTTGACAGGGGAAGTGCCCCCGCTTTTTTCGCGGCCGGGTTTGATGCCGCCTGTTTGTCATCCGTCTTGACTAGAGCTGGTAATGTCCGTGACGTCCGCTCCTGCGGGCGTTGTTTGCAGGCGCGGGTCTCTTCCGTTGCCAAAACGGAAGGAAATTCACATGAACGCGTCGATCCTGCGCGCTCCCAGGCGGCCGAAACTTGTTCGACCCCGTATCCGGAAAGGCATCGCCGGGTACGCGGCCCTGCTCATAGCGGGCATCGTCCTCGTCGCCCCCGGCGCCGGCGCGGCTTCCGCGGCACCCACGACGACTTCACCGTCACCCTCTCCGTCCGCGACGTCAAGTACCTCGAATGACCACGCGATGGGTTCAACTGTCCGCAGTCATGAGACCGCTGCGCCAATGCGGATGTCTGCCCAGGCCGTAGCGCCCGCTTCGGTGGCGTCCGGGGTGCCGGGGATGGATGTCAGCAGCCACCAAGGCAATGTCGACTGGCCCACCGCGGCCGCAAATGGCGCCAAGTTCGCCTACGTCAAGGCCAGCGAGGGCACCGGTTACGCCAACCCGTACTTCGCCAGCCAATATGCCGGATCCGCAAACGCCGGACTCTTGCACGGCGCCTACCACTTCGCGCTTCCCGACGCGTCCTCAGGAGCGGACCAGGCCAACTACTTTCTGCAGAGCGGCGCAGCCTGGACCCCCGACGGGAAGACCCTTCCTGCCCTCTTGGACATCGAATACAACCCGTATGGAAGTACTTGCTACGGATTGAGCCAAGGGGACATGGTGAATTGGATCTCCGATTTCGCCACGACCATCCTGTCCAAGACCGGGCGCCTCCCTGCCATTTACACCACCACTGACTGGTGGACAACGTGCACCGGCAATGCGGCGGGTTTCGGAAACCACCCCCTGCATATTTCCTATTTCTCGACTGACGCCGGACCGCTGCCGGCCGGCTGGCCGGACTACACCTTGTGGCAGAACTCCGATACAGGCGTTTTTCCCGGCGACCAGGACGTCTTCAACGGCACCCTCACCCAGCTGACCGACTTCGCCACCAACCCGGGCCCCATCTTCTCGGACATTTCCGGGGACCCGTTCACGTCCGAAATCAACTGGCTTGGTTCCCGTGGCATCTCCACCGGGTGGACCGCGTCGGACGGGTCGAGGAACTTCAACCCCCTGACGGCGGTAGCTCGGGACGCAATGGCTGCCTTCATGTACCGCCTGATGGGCAGCCCGGCGTTCACCCCGCCGGCGACGTCGCCATTCACTGATGTCGCCACGAACAATCCGTTCTATAAGCAGATCACCTGGCTTGCGATCAACGGCATCAGTACGGGATGGACCGAGTCCGACGGAAGCAAAACTTACCGTCCGTATCTAGCGGTCAACCGGGATGCGATGGCCGCTTTCATGTACCGCCTCGCGGGTAGCCCGGCCTTCACGGCACCGGCGACGTCGCCATTCACCGACGTCGCCACTGACAACCCGTTCTACAAGCAGATCACCTGGCTCGCAAACAGCGGCATCAGTACCGGATGGACCGAGTCCGACGGAAGCAAAACCTACCGTCCGTATCTAGCGGTCAACCGGGATGCGATGGCCGCGTTCATGTACCGGTACAACACCAATTTCGGGACGATGCACTGACAGTAATGCCCTGCAGATGAAACCGCAGAGGGCGGCCACCGATGCCGGTGACCGCCCTCTGTCATGTGTGAATTTGGCTAGCCGTCAGGATCCTTCGCGGCCGGCTGGCTGCTGGAACCGGAGCCCGAGCCGATCACGTTGTGCTGGGGTTCGGGCATCTTCGAGTCAGCACCGTTCACTGACTGCCAGATGGACTTGTTGAAGAGTTGCTCATCGATCTTGTCTTCGGTTGCCGTGTCCTGGGTGGCTACCTGGGGGGCCATGGGAGCGTTTGACCCGTTGACAGCGGTCATGTCGTAGCTCGGTTTGAGCGCGGTGTACGGCGTGTTGTCAGGCTTGGCGGTGAACGACGCGTTCATGGGAGTGGCGAATGCGTCGAACTGGGTCAGCGGGCCGATGCCGGCGATGAGCCCGATGGTGCGGACCATCGAAGCCGTGCTGTAGAAGGTGGAATCGACTTTCCCGGTCTGGGTGTAGGGGCTGATGGCCAGTGCCAAGGTGCGGTGCGCATCCACGTGGTCCGGGCCGTTCTGCGCGTCATCCTCCGTGACGAAGATGGCGGTGTCCTTCCAAGCAGAAGAGTGGGACACGGTGTCCACCAGCTTGCCGAGCGCGTAGTCGTTATCAGCGACGTAGGCCTTCGGCGTGGGGGCGCCAGTGCGGGTGGCCTGGGTGTGGTCATTGGGCAGCCGGACGAACTGGACCGTGGGAACGGTTCCGGACGCCACGTGGGACTGGAAGTCCTTGGCCCATTCTTCAATACGTGGAGTACCGCAGCCAGGCTTCAGCGGCGCGAACGATCCCGCCGAATCAGGGCAGTTCAGGTCGTAACCGTGGTAGTTGTGGTCGGTTTGCGCATCCAGAACGGGGTCCGCTGCGTTGAATGTGCCGGCGTTGTTGGACACATAGAAGCCGTAGTTGCGGAAGCTGACTCCTGCCTTGGCGAGCCGCTGCCAGACATACGTGTTGTCAGGCTGTTGGGCCGCGATTTCAGGGGCGTTTCCTTCGCTGGGATACGGCGCCTTGCGGCCCGAATAGTTGGCCGGCCACATTTGCTCTGCGTACGGGTTCGAGTTCGCGGAGGCCACCCAGTTCCAGCCGTTGGCACTGACTTCGGCATCGGCGTAGAAGTTGTCAATGGTGGTGAACTTCTTGGACAGGGCCCGCATGTTCGGTGCCGACTCGTCGCCGAAGAGGTTCAGTGAGGGGTCACCATTGCCCTTGCCGAGGCTTCCAAGCACCTGGTCGTAGGTGCGGTTTTCCTTGACCACGTAAATCACGTGTTTGATGGGACTTTCTTGACCGGGTTGGCGCGGGATGATGTTGCCACCGGCGGTGTCCGGGCGGTTGTTGTTCTTTACCTGCTCGGTGGCCTTCTGCAACTGGCCGCCCTCCGGAACGCTGAAACTGCTCAGCGTGCCAGCGATCATCGATCCGCTGTATTGGTTTTCGGCGGCCGGGGTGGTTGACTCCGGGTTCGGGTGGCCAGGTCCGTTGTTCGGCCCGGCGCCCAGCCCCTTCGCGTTGGTGACATGCAATGTCCCGCCGCTGAAGGCCAACGAACTCGGGTACCAGCCGACAGGAACCACGCCGGCCACGGCGTTCCGGGCAAGATCGACGACGGCGACGTCGTTGTTGCCGGAGTTGCTCACGAACAGGCGGTGCCCGGCTTCGTCCAAGGCCACGCCAGTGGGATTGGTTCCCACCGGCGCCCCCTTTTCAGGTGCGACGCTGATACTCGAGCTTGTGCCGGCGGCTGTATCGACAACCGAGACGGTGTCGTCGTCGCCGTTGGCGACGTAAAGCGTACGGCCGTCCTTCGACAGGACGGACTTGTTGGGGTGGAGGCCCACCGTGACGGTGCGGGAAACCTTCGGTTCGGTGCCTGTGATGTCCACCGCGGAGAGGTCGGAGGCGCCCTGGTTGGTGACGAACGCCGTCGTCCCATCCGGGGAAACCGCGACCGAAAGCGGTCGGTGACCGGCCGGCGTCGTCGAGACGTTTCCGGTGGAGAGGTCGACGACGGACACGGCGTCAGCGAGCTGATCGGCGACAACCAGCCGTTTGCCGTCGGGTGTGATGGCCAGTCCGGCCGGGAAGAGGTTCAGTGCCTTGCCCGCGGGCGTCGTGGTGGGCAGCTGGATGGGCGCACCTTCTGCCAGTTTGCCGCCGGAGTAGCTGTAGGTGCGGATCTTGGAGTTTGCTGCGGCGCTCGCGTAAAGCTTGGTGCCGTCCGGGCTCCACGCCAGACCCATGTAGAGGGACTCCGGGGACTTGTAGGAGAGGGTCTGGTCTACCTCGTGGTCTGCGAGGTCGACGAGTTGCAGAGACTGGGTACCTTGACCGTTGTTTGTGACCGCTAGTCGCTTGCCGTCAGGGGAGAGGGCGGAGTTCAGCGGAAGGTCTCCGAGTGAGGTCTGCTGTCCGGTTGGCGTGACGCGCATGCCGATTGACGTGACTGCGGTTCCGTCGTCGTGGGGGCCGGCGAACGTGGAAACCGCCGCGAACGCGGCGCCGCCGACGAGCACACAAGACAATGTTCCGATGATGACCGGGATTGTTTTGAATTTCATGGTCCCAAAGCTAGGAGCCGTGAGACACGTTGGCCCGACTCACAGGGAACCGTCAGCTAAATCATCAGTGAACTGATGAGGCGCGCGGGGGTCTGAGTCGGGTCACCTTCTGCCGATTAGTCGCTCGGCTCGCGGAGGAGCGGTAGGCCCGCCAGCTACGTCCCCGCCAGCCATTCCGGCTCGAAGTCCGGATGGTCGGAATAGGGAAGCGCAAGGGCATTCAACGATTTCGTGGTCCATTCGATCGATTCCGGAATCCACTGCGGCGTATCACCAACCGTTCCGCGAACCATCGTGGCCAAGGCCGCCTGCCGTGCGGATTCCACGATGCCGAGCAGCCTTCTCTTTGATTCGCATTCGAGGAGAAGACGTCGCTCGTACCATTTGCCCGCCTCGGAGACGGAACGGTCGCCGAGGAGTTTCCGCGCCGCAGCTTCATCCTCACTCAGGCGGTCCGAGAGGAAATCGACGATGTCCACAAACTGAGCGTACGCGTCCCTCGCGGCTGCGGAAACGCCCGCCCCAGCTAAGCGGGGTCGGCTTGCTTTTCGCGCTGGAGCTCGACGGCGGGAACGGCGGCGGAGGACGAAGCGGCGGCAGCGGCCACAGGGATGTTGACGTGCGGGAGGGCGTTGAAGTGGCTCCGGGCCATGCCGCCGAACTCGTAGGCGGTCTCGGCATGCTCGGACAGGTCCACTCCGGCGAGCTCCGCCTCGTGGCTGACGCGGAATCCTATGGTCTTGTGGATGACAAGGCCAATGATTGCCGTCATGATTCCGGACACCGCGAGGGTGACAAGGATGGCGACGATCTGCGCCACGAGCTGCTGGAGTCCGCCGCCGTAGAACAATCCTCCACCCTTGCCGTTCACCGGCAAGGCGATGAATCCGAGCGCGAGCGTGCCCACCAGCCCGCCCCCAAGGTGGACGCCCACCACGTCGAGGGAGTCATCGAAGCCGAACTTGTGTTTCAAGTCGACAAACACGGCGCAGGCGGCGCCGGCCAGCAAACCCAGGCCGAGGGCCGCAGCAGGAGCCACGTTGGCACAAGCCGGAGTAATGGCCACAAGGCCGGCAACGACGCCGGAAGCCGCACCCAAAGATGTGGGGTGGCCATGCCGGATTTTCTCGGTGAGCAACCAGCTGAGCATGGCCCCGGCCGGGGCAACTAGGGTGTTGACCCAGATCAAGCCGGCCTGCGCCGACGTCGTGGCCGCACCGGCATTAAAACCGAACCAGCCGAACCAGAGGAGGCCGGCGCCAAGCATGATGAAGGGGAGGTTGTGCGGGCGGTGGTTCGGATCTTTTCCAAAGCCGTGGCGCTTGCCCAGGATCAGGGCCAGGACAAACGCGGCAGCGCCGGAGCTGATCTCCACCACTGTGCCGCCGGCGAAGTCGATTACCTGACCGAAGACCGAGCTGATGGCTCCGCCGGGGCTCAGGAGGCCGCCGCCCCAGACCATGAAGGCCAAAGGGCAGTAGACCAGGGTGATCCAGATCGGGACGAAAACGACCCAGGAGGTGAATTTGGCACGATCGGCGATAGCGCCGCTGATCAGGGCCACGGTGACGATGGCGAAAGTAGCGCTGAAACCAAGCTTGATGAGGTCGGTGGAACCGACCAGGTCTGCCGAGCCGAAGCTGCTGAACGGATTGCCGAAAATGCCCAGGACACTCTTGCCGCTGATCATTGAGTAGCCCCACAGGATCCAGACGGCGCCTACGATGCCCGCGGAGATGAAGCTCATCATGATCATGTTGAGGGAGGCCTTGGCCCGCGTCATGCCACTGTAGAAGAGGCCGAGTGCCGGAGTCATGAGCAGTGCAAGTGCCGCCGACACCATCACCCAAACGTTTTCCGCAGTGATATTCACGTGCGCTTCCCTTCTGATCGGAATGCCGTAGGAGGACCGTTGCAGCGTGGTCCCGTTCTTCCCCTGCCCAATATTTCCGGTTCCGTGTTTCAAGCAATGCGAGGAAAAATTGCGGGCACGTTACATAACTTGTCTTGGCGTGAAGAACGCATGACAGGCGTGTTTCGGGAATGTTAACGCCGTCTCCGCAGGGACGCCGGATCGCCCGGAGCGGACGCGCGGGATGCCTGTGATTCCGCGGAATCCAAGGCAGAAGGAGGTGAAATCCCTCCATCCGGCCGGAATGCCGGACATTTCTTCGACGTGAACGGCGGCTCACCGCCTCCAAAGGGATGTTTCAGCGGGACGCTGGCGCGCCAGGGCCACCGCGTGCACACTTAGCCTGTGAAGCCGTTTCTCCTGCTCGCATCTCGTGCCGAAGACGCCGCCGCCGAGGAAGAGTACCAGGCGTATCTCCGTTTTGGAGGGCTTGCTCCCGAGCAGCTGCAACGCATCCGGATGGAAGCGGCGCCACTTCCGCCGCTTGAGCTCTCCGACTACTCCGGCGTGATCGTGGGCGGCAGCCCGTTCACGTCGAGCGACCCTCCGGAACACAAGAGTCCGGTCCAGAAACGGGTGGAGAAGGAACTCGCTCAGCTGCTGGACACGATTGTGGACTCCGACTTTCCCTTTCTGGGGGCCTGCTATGGGGTCGGAACCCTGGGCCTTCACCAGGGCGCGGTGATTGACCGCACCTACGGTGAAGGACTCGGAGGGGTAACCATCAAGCTCACGGCGGAGGGCCTCCAGGACCCTCTCCTCCAAGGCATGTCCGAGCGCTTTGTCGCCTTTACGGGCCATAAGGAAGCCTGCACGGTCCTGCCGGGACACGCGGTGTTGCTGGCCGGTTCAGCCGCCTGCCCTGTGCAGATGTTCCGCATCAAGAGCAATCTTTACGCCACGCAATTCCATCCGGAGCTCGACGCCGAGGGGCTCGTCACCCGGATCGACACCTATCGCCACGCCGGATATTTCCCGCCCGAGGCTGCTGAACAGCTGATGGCGGACGCCCGGAAGGTCACGGCGACCGAACCGATGAAGATCCTCGGCAACGATGAAGATCCTCGGCAACTTTGTCCGCCGATACGCGATTCCTCAATAACGTCGGCGGAATGAAGCACAATAGGCGCATGACCTTTGCAAACGTGGGAAGTCTCGGCACGAAACCCGGCCAGCGCGACGCCGTCGTGTCCATCCTGCTGACACCGAAACCCGAACTCCGGGGCGCGGGTTGCCTTCTCTACGAGGTGGGAATCAACGAAGAATCGCCCGACACGGTGTTTGTCTGCGAACTGTGGGAATCGGCAGAAGCGCACCAAGGGTCGCTGCAGTTGGACAGTGTCCGGGCCGCGATAGCCGAGGCAATGCCGCTGCTGTCCGGAGAGATGGGCGGCACGCGGTTCACTGTATTGGGCTCACCAATCCGCGACGCTCGATATTCACCCAGGTGACACGTGGCTGACGGACAGGGTTTTCATAGCTCCCACATAGCTGCAGTAGCTACGGTTGCATCATTATGGAAGAGCAAGAGCCCCGTCGTCCCGGCCAAGGGTCCGGACGAAAGAGAAGCCGGTGGAACCAGTGGAGCCCTCGCCGGCGTCGATCGGCCTTGCTGACAGCCTGCGCCGCCATTCTGGCTCTGACCCTGACGGCCACGGTCTACTCAGCTGCGCACGCCCGCCCCGCTTCCGATTTCGTTTCGGCCCCGACGGCACCCCCGGGTGACCTGGCCGCGGCTGCCCCGACGACGACGGCGGCTAGCCCTACGGCGGCCGCTTCGGCTCCTGCCCCGGTAGCCGCTGCGCCGGCCCCGACGGCGGCCGCAGCACCGGCCCCGACGGCGGCAGGAACGGTGACGCCAGCGCTTGATGGCCAAATCAATGCGATCATCGACGCCAACAATGGGTATCAGATCGGCGTGGCCCTGATTGATCTGTCCGATGGTTCGACGCACCAATACGGGGTCCAGGATCCGTTCGAGGCAGCAAGCACAGCCAAGGTGCTGTCAGCGATTGCCTACTACCACCTCGTCGAAACAGGCGCAGCGTCGCTTGACGATCCTTTGGGGGACTACACCTCGGGCTTCCAAATCAAGGAAATGATCCAGGACAGCGATAACGACTCATGGTCGTTGATCATGGACACCATCGGTCACCCACAGTTGCAGGCCTACGCCACGTCAATCGGGATTAACTACGACCCGGAGAACAACACGCTGACCCCCGCCGAGATGGCCAGTATCATGGCTGGTCTCTACGACGGGAAGCTCCTGAACCAGCAGGACACGGCGCAGTTGTTGTCCTATATGCAGAACACCAACTACGAATCACTGATCCCCGCCGCAGTGCCGGCCGGAATCACAGTTTTCCACAAATATGGACTGCTCGACGACGAACTCCACGATGCCAGCATCCTCACCAACGGGACCAAGAGCTATGCCTTCGTGGTCTACACCAAGGGCCAGGACGAGAGCGACATCCCCGCCCGCACCGACATCTTCCACCAGCTCACCCAGGCTGTGGTGGGCGGCCTGTTCTAAGGGGACCCAGGCTACTTTTCAGTATCACGACGCCGGCCGTGCAGTCAGATGGACTGTACGGCCGGCGTCGTTGTTCCCTTGGGCGCTGAGCTCCTGTCGCGATGTTCGCTTATACCTATATGCCTCCTTTACTCATGGGGTCGGGCCAATTTCCTATCAGTCGGTTATTGTCCTGCATGGTCTTCTCCTGACTAGACGTGTCCTGCGCTGGTGGCGCAGTTGGTCGTGCCTGCCAAAAGGGCAGGAGCGGCCTGGTCAGTCGGGGGAAGATCCCGGATCGAATGCGGGTTCGGTTGAAGGCGTTTGCCTGCGGTCGGGTATCGGACAGTGGCCGGGCGGGGGCGCGAGTCCACGTTGTTCGGGCAGATCTGCCGCGCCAAAAGTGGAACCGCCCTCCGGGCCCGACATCGATCCGGCCTCATGCGGCGACGCAGCCGCGGGAGCCGGCGCGTCAGGCGGAGGTCCGCCCGGAACCGTAGACACATCCGACGCCGCGAATACAGCAGGGGGAGCGAAGACAACACCGTCCGGGAATCCGGAAGTCCTTGTGCTCGCTCGTGACCCGGTCTGGACGGCAGGTGGAACGGGGTTCGTATGGACAAGCGTGGAGGGGCTAGTGAGCGCCGCGCCGGGTCCAGCACGCGGGGGAGCAGCGGGGACAGCCGGAACGCTTGGTCCTGTATTCCGCAGTATTCCGGGCACCCGCGGCAATTCCGGCACGGAAGGACCCTCCGGCAACGCCGCGAGTTCCTTGAGCGTGTTGGTGACCACGCGCTGCGCGCCGTGGACGACCCCGACCACCGGCGTCAAGGCGTGGTCTGTTAGCTGACGGACCACGGTCCCAGGAACTGTGGCCAATTGACTCGGGACTGCAACCCCGGAGGGGTCCTGGTTGACGAGCCGTCCTAGGGGATCGGCGAGGGGAACCGGGAGGGAAACCGAAGGCGCCGGGACAGCCGGGACCCCCGGCATGACGTCGGTGGCTTGCGAAGGACCGGCGAGCCACAGCAACCATGCCAATGCGCCGAAAGCGGCGAATAGCAGGGGGCGTAACACATAAATGCCACGGCGCCCCAGAGACCTGGCCAAACACTCCACCTCCCCAGTGCGGTGTTTGGAAACTAAGGTACGCCGGTCGTCGTCGGCAGTCCATAGCTAAGCATGCTTAGTTCCCGAATTCGAGAAGCAACAGGGATCCTGGATCCTCGCCGGGTCACCGCTGCCTTCCACGAGGCCGCGCAACACCCCGGCCATCTCGGTGACTGCGGGGCAAGGCTGCGTCAATGGCCGACGTCGGCTGGTCATCGAGGTAGATGGTACCGCTGGTGGGCTCGATGAGGCGGTTGATCCGGGTACGCCTTGGTGACATTTTCAAACTTGATCATTTCTGTTCCATGCTTTCCTGGGGCACTTCATGGTCTCCGGAGGGTTCCACGAGGATGTTGTCCGCCACCCTCGCCAGTTCCTCGCCAAATGTCTGCGCCTTCGCTTCGCCCAAGCGGTAGCTCGGTGCGACGATGCTGAGGGCTGCCACGGTCCGGCCGCCGATCACGATGGGTGCGGCGACGGCCGTGATGTCGTCTTCTACGCCGCTTCGCACGATGGCGAAGCCGCGGCCGTTCTGCCCGCCGGTCAGGACCTTCCCGGCGGCGGATCCTTCCAACGGAATGCTCCTGCCGACCCAACTGGTGTGCCGGACAGAGTGCGTACCTTCGACGATGGCAATGTAGATACCGGTTTCCCCAGGACCGGGAATACTCAAATAGCAGGACTCGCCCGTTTCAGCCACCAACCGCTTCATGTGTGGCGTGCAGAGCGATACGAGGGACTCCTGTCCCAACGCGAGGGCTCCCAACTGGATCACGCGGGCGCCGGGACGGAAGTTTCCACCCGGATCCCGCTTCACGAATCCGCTGCCTTCCAAGGTGCGGAGGAGACGGAGTGCGGTGCTGGCCGACAAGTCAACAACACGTGCGGCGTCGCTCAGGCTGATGGAGCCATCGGTGCAGACCGCGCTCAGGAGGGCCAAAGCCCTTTCGACCGTCCGTGTGGAGGAATCTGCTGCCACTGCTTGGCCTGCTTTCAAGTGGTCTGAATCACCATGTCTTGCCACTAAGTAAAAATGAACTTTCATCGGATGGCAATAGATTTTCGGAAATTGTCTGAGATTCCGGGATTTGAGACATTCTGTCGCGCCAGGGCGTATCGGTGGTGTTTCGGGCCCGTTAATTGTCGTGATTCTGCGTCGGAGCCCTTGTCATGGGGTGGCATCTGGTTTTTACTTGGTGGCAGACATAATCGGAGGAACACGTGAATACCGTCAATCAGCTCCTTGACTCAATCAAGGACGTGGGCCGCGATGCGGTGCGCGGGGGATACTCGAGGGCCGTCTACTCGACGCCCGAGCTCGACCTCAGGCACTGGTTCATCGAACAAGCCCAGCACCGCGGCCTCGAGGTCGAGACCGACCGCAACGGCATCATCTGGGCCTGGTGGGGAAAGCCCCAGGACGGCGCGCTCGTCACAGGAAGCCACCTCGATTCCGTCCCGGGAGGAGGGGCCTTTGACGGGCCGCTTGGCGTCGCGTCCGCACTCGCCGCCGTCGATGTCCTCGTTTCCCGCGGTCTTGAGCCTGGGCGTTCCCTGGCCATCACCGTCTTCCCGGAAGAGGAAGGATCCCGCTTTGGCGTGGCCTGCCTGGGTTCGCGACTATTGACTGGCGCCATCGACGTCGACAAGGCGCTGAACCTGCGCGACATCGACGGCAACACTTTCGCCGACGTCGCCCGAAGCAACGGCCTGGATCCCCGGCACGTCGGACCCGATCCGGAGGCCATGGCGCGAATCGGCGACTTCGTTGAACTGCATGTGGAACAGGGAAAGGGACTGGGCCAAGGCGGGCCGGCCATCGCCGTCGGAAGCTCCATCCTGGGCCATGGCCGCTGGAAACTGAGCGTCAGTGGCCAAGGCAACCACGCCGGGACGACCCTCATGACCGATCGCGCCGACCCGATGGTTGCGGCCGCGCAGATCGTCGTTGCCGTCCGCGACACGGCGGCGAGGCAGCCGGATGCGCGGGCCACCGTGGGGCGCTTGACCCCGGTTCCCGGCGGCACCAACGTGATTGCCTCGCGCGTCGATCTCTGGCTCGACGCCCGGCATCCAGACGACGCCGTGACCGCACAACTGATCGAATCGATATACCGCGCAGCCCGGGA
This sequence comes from Arthrobacter sp. SRS-W-1-2016, assembly GCF_002009585.1. Taxonomy (NCBI): domain Bacteria; kingdom Bacillati; phylum Actinomycetota; class Actinomycetes; order Micrococcales; family Micrococcaceae; genus Arthrobacter; species Arthrobacter sp. SRS-W-1-2016. The sequence continues at coordinate 14,569 of NZ_MTPV01000052.1, forward strand.
AATCGCGGCGGGCGAGGGATGCACCGTTAGCCTCACCGAGGAGTCCTACAGCGACACCGTGCACTTCGATCCCGAGCTGAGCCGACGCATCGGCGAGCTCCTGCCGGGAGCGCCCGTGCTCGCGACCGGCGCCGGGCACGACGCCGGAGTCTTGGCTGGACATGTCCCCTCGGCGATGCTTTTCGTGCGCAACCCGAGCGGAATCTCGCATTCCCCGGAAGAATACGTGGCTGACGAGGACGCCTCAGCCGGCGCCGTCGCCCTCGCCGACGTTCTGGAGGGACTCTTGTGAGCGGGTTCTGGTGCGAAACCGCCTTGGTAAACGTCGACGGCGGGAGCGACGGCGGTGCGGTTGTCGCCTCCGGTGTTCGGCTGGGAGTGCACAACGGCCGCATCTCCGGGATCTCGACCGGCGTCGGGCCCGAAACGGGTGACCGGATATTGAACGGTGTGGTCTTCCCCGCGGCGGCAAACGCCCATTCGCATGCTTTTCACCGGATCCTGCGTGGACGGACCCATGACGGGCGCGGTGACTTCTGGGTTTGGCGGGAGCAAATGTACAGGAGCGCTGCGGAACTGACACCGGAGAAATACGAGAAGCTCGCCACGGCGGTCTTCGCCGAAATGGTGGTCTCGGGTTTCAGCAGCGTGGCCGAGTTCCACTACGTGCACCACCAGCCCGACGGAACGCCGTACCCGGAACGGCACGCGATGGAACTGGCGTTGGCAAGGGCAGCCGTTGCGGCCGGGATCCGACTGACATTGCTGGACACCCTATACCTCGCAGGAGGCATCGGGACGCCGCTCAGCCCGGAACAGGCACGGTTCGGCGACGCTGATGCGCAGGCCTGGTTGGACCGGCTCGGCTCACTGCGCGCCGAGGTAGCGCAGAGCTTCCCGGCGGACATGGTGGGCGCGGGGGCAGCCCTGCATTCCGTCCGCGGAGTGCCCGAAGAAGCGCTCAAGACCGTCGCGCGGCAACTGCCTGCGGACATTTCGCTCCACATCCACCTCAGCGAACAACCGGCCGAGAACGATGCCTGCCTGCAGGCCTACGGCGTCACCCCCGCTGGGCTTCTTGCCCGGCACGGCCTGCTGTCCCGGCGGCTCTCCGCCGTCCACGCGACCCACCTGACGCCGGACGACGTCCAGCTCCTCGGGGACGCGGGAGCCACCGTGGTGATGTGTCCGAGCACTGAGGCCGATCTTGCCGATGGCATCGGGCCGGCACGCGAATTGTCCGACGCCGGAGCGACCATCGCGCTGGGAACGGACCAGCACGCGGTGATCGATCCCTGGATTGAAATGCGCACTTTGGAACACGGAGAACGCCTCGGCTCCGGCCAACGGGGCAGGTTCTCCCCCCAGGAACTGCTGCGCGCCGCCACCATCGGTGCAACAGCTTCCATGGCCACACCCATAGCGTCGGCGCTGGAGGTAGGTGCAGTGTGCGACCTCATGGCCGTGGCCCCGGACTCGGCGCGAACGGCTGGTTCCATGCCGCAACAGTTCGCGTTCAGCGCGACCGCGAGTGACGTCACCGCCGTCGTGGTTGCCGGGGAGCTGGTGGCCTCCAACGGCGTCCACGTTCGGCTGGGTTCTCCGGGGAGCCTGCTCACCGAGGCGCTGAAGGAGTTCTCCTAGGCCGATTCCTCAGCCCTGGAGCAGTTGGGGAGGCGTCACGTTGCTGCCGCCGGGACGCCCGCGCACCTTTGTGGCCGTTTTTCGAATCCCTCGCTCACCTCTAGTGAGCGAGGGATTCCGAAATTTGCCCTGTATGTGAGCGCGCGTCGGCGGAAACGGCGACATATGTGAGCGAGCGTTCGGCGGGTTACTTCAACCCCGAGCGGACGAAGGCATCCACCACGTATCGCTGCAGGAAGATGTAGATCAGGAAGATCGGCAGGCACGCGAGCGAGGACGCTGCCATGATGGCGCCCCAGTTGTTGCCTTCGGCGCCCAGGAAGCCGCGGATGCCCACCTGGATGAGGGCGTCGGACTTCTGCATGATCAGTGATGGCCACAAGTATTCGTTCCAGGCGCTGATGAACAGCATGATGCCAAGGGCCGCAAGTGCTGGGCGGAGGTTCGGGACCACCACTTCCCACAGGGTCCGCCAGGACGACCTGCCGTCCATCTGGCCGGCATCCAGGAGGTCCCTCGGGAAGGCTTCGAGGTGCTGGCGCAGCATCATCACCGCGAATGCCGAACACAACTGCGGAATGACGACGCCGGTGATGGTGTTGAGCAGGCCCATCTGGGACACGAGCAAGTAGTTGGGAATCATGGTGACCTGGAAAGGCACCAGCCACGACCCCACGAACAACAGGTACAAGGCCTTCTTGCCGACAAAGTCCCAACGCGCGAAGCCGTAGGACGCCAGGATCGCCACGAGCAATTGGGACACGGCCAACGTCAGCGCCATGCCGAAGGTGTTCGCAAGCATGCCTGCGATCGGGATGGTCTTCAGGACGTACTGGAAATTCTCCAGGCTCAGCGGTCCCGGCAGCGGGTTGGTGGACAGGGCGTCCGACGGCGGCCGGAAAGCCGTGACGAACATCCAGTAGATGGGGAAGATTGAGACGATCGCCAAGGCGATGAGGAGAATGTGGCTTGGTAATGACCGTAACGAGGAGAACGGCCCTGAAACTTTGGTCGGCACTGGAAGGGCAACATCCGAGGAACCAGGCTGGGCCGGCGGGGCGATGGTGATGAAGGCCATGATGGTTCTTTCTAGTTGTCGTAGAAGCTGAGTCGCTCCGAGAGTTCCACGAAGACCAGGGCAATCAGCCCGAATCCGAGGAAGAAGAGCGTGCCCGCGGCGGAGGACAGGCCGGCGTCGAAGTTCCTGAAGCCGAACTGGTAGAGCAGGTAGTAGATGTTGGTGGATGAATTGCCCGGCCCGCCCTGTGTCACGAGGTCGATGATGGGATATGTCCACTGCGCGGACAGCAGGATGGTCATGAGCGAGAGGAACACCAGGCTCGGCGAAAGCAAAGGGATGATGATCCGCCACGTGATCTGCCTGCCGCTCGCGCCGTCGATCGACGCGGCTGCTGCATAGTCCGGACTGATGCCCGCCAGCCCGGCCGAAACCACCAGCACGCCGAAGCCGAGCATCTGCCACCCCACGATCACGATCACCGCCATCATCGAGCTGTCGGGATCCCGGAACACGTTGCCCATCGGCGCGCCCAGGGCGGCGGCGATCGCGGGAATCGTTCCGCCTTCCGGTGCGAACAGCCATCGCCAAACGGCACTGCTGGCCACGGGTGTGATCAGGAAGGGAACGAAGATCAGGGCCTGGTAAGCCGTGCGGGCCTTGCCTTGGACCTTGCGCGAGAGCAGCGCGAACACGAGCGGCAAGGCAACCGAAATACCCAGGAACGCCAGGATGTACACGCCGGTGTTGAGCAATGCTTGGTGCAGTTCGGGCAGGCTCAGGACCTTCGCGTATTTCTGTACGTCAACGTATTGCTTGGGCTTGGTGGGGATCAGGTTCCAGTCGTTGAAGGAGAGGTTGACGGTCTGTCCCAGCGGCCAGTAGGTCCAGACGAGAAGCAGGACCACGGCGGGCAGGATGTAGAGGTAGGGGCTCACGGCGCGGCGCTTGGGACACCGATTGACCGGGAGCCCCGCCAGGCCGGCAGGGGCAACGCCCGTTGCCGGCCCGGCGGTCTCGATGAACATGCTTGCGGTTTCCTTCCGGTGCTGTGGCTGGTTAGCGAACGCTTTCGGCGAGCTCGCCGTCGGCGGGTTCACCAGTGTTGGAGGGCTCGACGTCGGACTCCTCGCCGGGTGCGGTCATCGCTGCGGTGGCCTCTTCGAGGGTCATCTTCTCGAAAGCGGCCATCTGCTCAGCCGTGACGGAGTACACCGTGGAGAACTCGCCGATCGGCACGACGGAGCTGAGCATCTTGTCCTGGTAGAGGTGGATCAGGTTGAACGCTTGTGCTCCGTTCTGGCCGCGCATGGACTTCGGAGCGACGTTCAGGTCCTGCGTGTAGCACGTGGCCGAAGCAACGGTGACGGGAGCGCCGCCGAAGGTGCTGAAGGTGGAGTAGTGCAGGTGGCCAGCCAGGATGCCACGGACGTCGGTGCCTTCGATGACCTTCTCGAAGCGGCTCTGCTCGCGGAGTTCGAACATGGCCATCATCTCCAGCGGGCTGGGGACGGGCGGGTGGTGCAGGGCGATGAGGGTGCCGTGCGGGGCCGGGGTAGCGAGGACATCGGCTAGCCAGGCGAGCTGTTCGTCCGAGATTTCACCGTGGTGCTTGCCGGGAACCGTGGAGTCCAGGGCGATGATGCGCAGGCCGTTGACGTCGTGGACCATGTCCACGGATTCCTCGCCGGCGTCGGAGTCGAGGAGGCCCGAGCGGAAGGCGGTACGGGCGTCGTGGTTGCCCATGACCCAGATGATCCTGGCGCCGAGTTCCTCGGCGACGGGCTCCACGATGTTGCGGAGGCGGACGTAGGCGTCGGGACGGCCGGTGTCGGCGAGGTCGCCGGTGAACACCAGTGCTTCGGGCTTGACCTGGGCCTTGACGAAGTCGCGGAACAGTTGGCGGAGGTTCTCGTCGCTGTCCACGCTGCCGTGCAGGAGGTCGTTATCGGCCACGAAGTGGGTGTCGCTGATGTGCAGGATGAAGTGCTCGGGGGCGGGGTGCTGGAGTTCAGTGCTCATGGTCTTGTCTCCTTGTAGTTATCTGCAGTGGGTAGCGGCGGTTCTTAGCGGGTGGAGCTGGTGGTCAGGATGTCCTGGAGCCGTTCGAGGTCGGCGTCGCTGAAATCGTGCGCCCGGAGCAGGCCGGCGGCGCTGCCGTAGGTTTGGTCTACGAGGTCCAGCGTGGTTTCCAGGACGGTGGCGGGGCTCGCGGAGATGATTTCCCGGAGTTCCCCGCCGATGCCCGAAAGGCCCGGGTGGCTGGAGGCTGCGGCCATCATGGCCTCGCTCCATTCGCCGCGCAGGTTCTCCTCGCTGGCTACGTAGTCCAGGATCACCTGTTCGCGGTCCACTCCTGCTGCCAGGAGGGCCAGGGCAATGACGACGCCGGTGCGGTCCTTGCCCGCGGTGCAGTGGACCAGCACGGGTTCCGTCCCGGAGTCGGCAATGAGGCGGACGGCGTCGGCAAGGCGCTGCGCGTGGCTACGGACCATGAGCCGGTAGATGTCCAGCAGGGTGGTGATCTCCGCAGTACCCGGGACGTTACCTTCTTCGAAAATCGGGTTGTGCCTGGTGTCGACGCCGAGTCCGTCGAGTTTGCTGGGCGACTTCTCCAACTCGGTTGCGTCACGCAGGTCGATGACCAGGCGGATGCCGAGCTCGGAGAATTGGCGGCGTCCGGCGTCGGTCAGTCCGTGTAGCGCGTCCGAGCGGTACAGCTTCCCGTCACGGATGGTCCGCACGACGGCGGCATCGCCCGCCGCGGCGGCGGGATAGCCGGCCGTGCTCCGGAAGTTGTAGGTGCCCTCCACGGGGTAGGGGCGGTTGCGGGTTCCGAAGACTGCGTCCTCGGCAGTGGTTGTCACAGCTGGTGTCCTTCCGGATGGGGCAGGAAAATGGATCGGGGAGCTTAGGGGATCAGGTCCTGGGCGCGCTTCTGGGCGTCGGCCATGGTGGCTTTCGGGTCCTTGCCGTAGTAGACGACGTTCTCCACGGCTTTGCCCAGGATGTCGTCGATCTGCACATAACTGTTTCCCGGGTAGGAAACCCACGGCTGCAGGCGGTCAAGCTGGGCGAGGTTCGGAGCCAGGAGCGGGTTCTTCTGGGCCCAGTCATAGAGCGATCCGCCCGGAGCAGTCAGCGAGGTGCGCAGCGGCAGGTAGCCGATCTTGGTGGAGATCTGCTCGTAGGCGTGGTCGCTGGTCATGAACTTGATCAATTCCCAGCCGGCGCGCTGCTTCGCGGGATCCTGCGACAGGACGAACAAGGCCGATCCCGAGTTTGTGGGCACGGCTGGTTTGCTTCCGAAGGAGGGCATGCCGGCGGCCTTGAGCTGCCAGCCACCCTTCGTGGCGGCCGACATGAATGATCCCTGCAGTGCCGAGGTGGTGAGGATGAAGGCGGTGTCGCCCTTCGCGAGGCCTTCGGACTGGGCGCTGCTGTCGGCATTGCGCAGTACGCCGTCCTTCGTCAGTTGTGCGAGCTTCGTGACGGTGTCGACGGCCGCGTCCGAACCGAATCCGATGGTCTTGCGGTCATTGGAGAGGACCTGGGCCCCGTTCGACTTGAAGATGCCTTGCATGCACCAGTTGCCGCCGATGCTTGCGCACGAGATGTCCAGGGACGGCTTCCCGGACTTCGCGGAAACGGCCTTTGCGGCTGCCTCCACCTTGTCCCAGGTGCTCAGGTCCGGGTTGGTGATTCCGGCGTCGGCGAGCTTGGTGGCGTTGTAGAACAGGACAGGGGTGGAGAAGACGTAAGGAATTCCGTAGGTCTTGCCGTTCCAGTCGGCCAGGTGTTTGGCGTTGGGGTGGAAGGGGTGGGCCCCGCCGAGCGCGTCGTCGACCGCTTTCTGGCCGACCAGGTCGCTGATGGGCTGGGCGCCAAGCTGGGTGGCGGCGAAGTCCAGGGAATCGAATGTCAGCTGCGCGACGTCGGGCGCGTGCCCGGCGAGGAGCTGCGTCTGGACGCTGCTGACCGTGTTGGATCCGACGGCGCCGCCGCCCTGCGGCGCCTGGGCGGTGACGTGGATGTTCGGGTGGGCCTTTTCGAAGTCCGCTACCAAACCTTTGACGGTATCGGTCCAGACGCCGGCCTGGGCCAGGTTGTAGCTTTCGAAGGTGATGTTGACTTGCTGGTCTGCTGTGAGCTCCGGGATGATCTGGTTGCTCACGGTGCTGGCCTGCGAGGTGCCGGAACAGCCGGCGAGGGCCAATGCGGCGGTGCCGGCGGCGATGGTCAGTGCAATTGAACGGAGAGGGCGCACAATATTTCCTTGGTTGCTGGGATGGGTGGGTACTGCTGGTTCCGGTTGGCGCCGGAGCATGGGGGAGCTAGACCGATGCGGTGGGTTGGGCCGAGCTGGAACTAGAGGAATGCTTCGCGTCCGCCTGCCATTCGAGGCGCCGGCCGCTTGCCCGGTCAAAGAGGTGAAGCTTCTTCGCTTCGGCGCTGAGTACGACGGCGTTGCCCGGCTCCCAGCGCAAGCCCCGCGGGGCGCGGACAGCCACGCGGTTCGTTCCGACCCGGCAGTAGATGACTTGTTCGCTGCCGAGGTTTTCGGCCAGGTCAACGATGCCCCGAAGGGCTGCCCCGGAGCTTGGCGCGGCTGCTGCAGAGCCAGGTGCGTGGATGCTCAAGTGTTCCGGGCGGATCCCCACGACAACGTCCCGCCGGGGTGTTTCCCCGTCCCACAGCACTGCTTCCACGGACGGCGCCATGACAGTGATGGAGCCGTTGCTGGTGGAAAGTTCGGCATCGATCAGGTTCGTGGCGGGTGAGCCCAGGAAACCTGCGGCGAATACGGATGCCGGCTTGTCGTAGAGCTCTTCCGGGGTGCCGAGTTGCTCGAGCTGGCCACCGTTGAGCAATGCGATCCTGGTCGCCATGGTCATGGCTTCCACCTGGTCGTGTGTGACGTAGATGAACGTGGCACCGAGGCGCTTGTGCAGCCCGGCCAGCTCCTGCCGGGTTGCGGTGCGGAGCTTGGCATCCAGGCTGGATAGCGGTTCGTCCATGAGGAAGGCCTTGGGCTCCCGCACCAAGGCGCGTGCAACTGCGACTCGCTGGCGCTGACCGCCGGACAGTTCCTTGGGCTTGCGATCCAGGAGGTGGCCGATCTCCACCATTTCGGCCACGGCCTCCACGCGCTTCTTTACTTCCTGCTTGTCGGTGCGCCGCACATGAAGCGGGAAGGCCAGGTTTTTCGACACGCTGAGGTGCGGGTACAGGGCGTAGCTCTGGAACACCATGGCCAAGTCGCGCTTCTTGGACGGGGCGGTGGTGATGTCCGTTCCGTCCAGTTCGAGCGAGCCCGACGTCGGTTCCAGCAGGCCCGCGATCATGCGGAGCAGGGTGGTCTTGCCGCAACCGCTGGGGCCGAGCAGGACCAGGAAATCACCGTCTTCGACGGTGAGCGATACGTTCTTTACCGCCGACACGTTCTTGAATGAACGCGACAATTGGTTGAGCACAAGTCGGCCCACGAGCACCTCCGAGGAAACGATGTTTCCTAAATCGAATTATTTAGGAAACGTCTTACCCTTGAAGGGTGGGGCTCGCTTATTAACGGTCGGTGCGGAGTTGATGAACTCCCCGTGCGCGGACAGGAAACAGTTGAAACCGCTCGCGTTTCGCGCCAGAAAGCTATTCGGGGTTTTCCACCATGTGGAGGACTTCTTCGAACACGGCGGAGCGAGCGCGCTCAACTTCGGGGGAATCCGCAGTCACCGCGGCGTGCAGGGCGGACAGCACCAGCATCTGGACGATATTGCCAATGGGGAGCTGGTCGTTCCACGAATGGAATTCCGCCCCGGCCACGAGCGTGTGGGTCGAGAGAGCGGCGAGTTCGGATTTCGCGTAGCTGGTCACCCCGATCACCGTGGCCTTGCGCTCAGCCGCGATCCGCGCCGAACCAATCGTGAAGGAGTTCATACCGCTGTCACTCACGGCGATGCAGACGTCGCCCGTGGAGAGGAGCTTGGCGGAGATATGCTGCGAAACAATGTCGGACGGCGCCTCGCATTGCACGCCAGCGGACAGGAACCGCAGGGCAAGGGATTGGGCAGGAGCAAGCGACGCGCCGTTGGCCACTACCAACAGGCGTCCACCCTGGCGGATCGCCTTCACCGCGGCGTCGAATGCCTCGAAGTCCAAAGAACCCAAAGCTCCGCGGATGTCCTGGGACGCCCGGGAAAAGATCCCCGAGACCAAATGCTCGGAGGACCCGGGTTCACCGGTTGCCCCGGATTCTTCCTGCTGGATGCTGTCCCGTGCCGCCGCACCCAGATCACGCAGCAGGACTTGGCGCAAGTGCTGGAATCCGTCAAAGCCCATGCTCTTGCAGGCCCGAACGATCGTTGCCGGCGATGTCCCCGTCTGCGTGACCAGATCCGCCACCGACATCCTGGCCACGGTTTCGGGGGAATCAAGGCATAACTGCGCCACGCGCTGTTCGCTGCGGGCCAGCGACGGGAAAATCGACTTGATATGCGCGCGGGAACCGCCCAGGGGCGGTTCGGATTTGTACGGGGTCATTCGCCTTTCATACCAGATTCACTTGAATAGGGAACCAGCAGTTCCGAAACCGACGACGGCGGGTGCGCGCCGCCGTCGGGCATCGACGCCTATCAGTCGAGCGGCAGGGTGACGGTGATGCAGGTTCCGTTGCCTGGACTGGAGGCGACGGAGACCTCGCCGCCCACTTCGCTGACCGCGATGGACATGAGGCGGAGCCCGAATCCGTGGTGTGGACCGGCGGGTGTTGCCTGGCCGTCGAAGCCCGCGCCGTTGTCTGTGATTGTCAGCCGGATCCCGTGGTAGACCGCGGCGAGCCGGACGGTGACGTCGTGGGCATGCGCATACTTGAACGCATTGCTGAGCACTTCCTTGGCTGCGTGGTAGAGCAAGGACGCGGAGTCGGACGAGATTTCGACTCCATGGTGCGGCGTCTCCCAGTGGATTTCGGTCCCTTCCCGGCGGAGCGGTGTGGCCAAGCGGTCGATGCAGCCCGCGAGCCCCAAAGCGTGGAAGTCAACGGGTTGCTGATCGGTGATCACGCCGTTGATGGCGGTGACTTCGTCCAGGGCTGTTGTTGTCTTCATGGCCGGTCCTGCTCCCCTTGCAGCTTTGGTGCTTTCGCCGGCGAATGGGTTCCGCCTGGGCTTGCATTAAGACTGGACCCGAGGAGTTAAGGTTCCCGCGATATTCAGTTAGTTTCGTCCTAATTTCTTGTCAGGAATTTTCGAGGAAGCCAAGCAAGGCCTGGTTGACCTCGGCACCATGCGTCCACAGCAAGCCGTGCGGGGCGCCGTCGATCTCCACATATTTGGCGCCGGGGAGCGCTTCGGCGAACCTGCGGCCGGTGACGTCGATGGGGAGGATGTTGTCCGCGGTGCCGTGCACGATCAAGGCGGGCACGTCGATCTTGGGGATGTCGGCCCTGAAATCGGTGAGCCACGTGGGCTGCGCTGCCACCGAGGCGAAGGCGCCGGATTGGGCTGCCAGGTTCCAGCTGGCGGCGACTGCTTCGTGGCTCAAGCGGTGCGTTCCGAGGAAAGTGGAAGCGTTGTAGAAGTTGTTGAAGAATTCGGTGAAGAACGCGTAGCGGTCGGAAATGACGGCTTCGGAAAGTCCGTCGAACACGGATTGCGGGACGCCTCCGGGGTTGTCCGCGGTCTGCAGGAGGAACGGTTCCAGGGATGCCAGGAACACGGCCTTGGACACCCTGGCCGAGCCGTACGTGCCAAGGTAGCGGGCCACTTCTCCGGTCCCCATCGAGAAGCCCACGAGGACGGCGTCGTTGACGTCGAGGGTGTTCAACAGGGTGTTAAGGTCCGCCGCGAAGGTGTCGTAGTCGTAGCCCACGGTCGGCTTGCTGGACTTGCCGAAGCCGCGGCGATCGTAGGTGATGACCCTGTAGCCGGCGTTGAGCAGCGCGGCGGTCTGCTTCTCCCAGGACGAACCATCCAGCGGATAGCCGTGGATAAGGACCACTGCCTGGCCGGTCCCGTGGTCCTCGTAGTAGATCTCGATCCCGGTGCTGTTTTCATTTCCGACGGTGATGTAAGCCATGACTACGGTCCTTTCGTAGCGGATCTTGCCGAGTGTTTCCAGCCTACTGTCCGGGTACGACGGTGGCACACCCTCCGCCCCGCTTCGCCCTGAGGGAAAGCTCTAGTTGCCCCCAGCAACCAGTCGTAGACTGGCCTTCGAATCACTACGCGAGTTGGAGAACGATGCTCTGGAAACTTCTCGTTCAGTACCTGCGGCCACATCGGCGGCTCCTGATCGCCGTCGTCATTTTCCAGTTGGCGCAGTCGATAGCGTCGCTGTACTTGCCCACGCTGAATGCCGACATCATTGACGAAGGCGTGGCCAAGGGGGATACCGGGTACATCCTCGGCACCGGCAGCCTCATGTTGCTCATCACGCTCCTGCAGATCACCTGTTCGATCACGGCCGTGTACTTCGGCGCGAAAGCCGCCATGGGCTTAGGCCGGGACCTGCGCGGCGCTATTTTCACGAGGGTGGGGGAGTTTTCCGAGCAGGAGGTCACCCGCTTCGGCGCGCCGTCGCTGATCACCCGTTCAACCAACGACGTGCAGCAGGTCCAGCAGCTCGTCCTGATGTCCTGCACGCTCATGGTTGCGGCGCCCATGCTCAGCATCGGCGGGGTCATCATGGCCGTCCGGCAGGATGCCCAGTTGTCCTGGCTGATTGCCGTGAGCGTCCCCGTGTTGCTCGTTGCGGTGGGCCTCATTGTCAGCCGGATGGTGCCGCTGTTCCGCAAGATGCAGGTCCGGATCGACACCGTGAACCGCGTCCTCCGCGAACAGCTCGCCGGCATCCGCGTGGTGCGCGCGTTCGTGCGCGAGGACATGGAGACCGAGCGCTTCGCCTCGGCCAACCAGGACGTCACCGAGATGGCGCTCCGCGCCGGGCGGCTCATGGCCCTCATGTTCCCGGTAGTGATGCTGGTGCTCAACGTCTCCAGCGTGGCCGTGATCTGGTTCGGATCGTTCCGGATCGACGACGGATCCATGCAGGTAGGCACGTTGATCGCGTTCCTGAGCTACCTCATGCAGATCCTCATGTCCGTCATGATGGCGACGTTCATGGCCGTCATGATCCCGCGTGCGGCTGTTTCCGCGGACCGCATCGGGCAGGTGCTCGAGACCCCATCCAGCGTGCGGCCTCCCGAGAACCCTGTGACGGAGACCGCCGGCCGCGGCGAGCTTGAATTGCTCGACGTCGGATTCGCCTACCCCGGTGCCGAGCAGCCGGTCCTCAGCGGCATCAGCTTCCGGGCACGAGCAGGCCAGACGACGGCGATCATCGGCAGCACGGGCGCCGGCAAGACCACGTTGGTGAACTTGCTGCCACGGCTCTTCGACGCGAGCAGCGGCTCGGTGCGGATCGACGACGTCGACGTCCGTGAACTGCACCCGGACCTCTTGTGGGGGCACATCGGACTCGTCCCGCAAAAGCCCTACCTGTTCTCCGGCACGGTCCGAAGCAACCTTCTTTACGGCAAGCCCGACGCCACGGAGGAAGAACTCTGGCGGGCGCTCTCCATTGCACAGGCCCAGGACTTCGTCGAAGAGATGGAGGGCGGGCTTGACGCTCCGATCTCGCAAGGCGGCACCAACGTTTCCGGCGGCCAACGGCAGCGCCTCGCAATCGCCCGGGCACTCGTGAAGCAACCCGAGCTCTACATCTTCGATGACTCCTTCTCCTCCCTGGACACCGCCACCGACGCGAGGCTCCGCCAGGCGCTCAAGCGCCACACTTCCGGCGCCACCATGGTCATCATTGCGCAGCGGGTATCGAGCATCGCGGACGCCGAGCAGATCCTGGTGCTCGACGACGGGCGGCTGGTGGGGCGCGGAACCCACGACGAGTTGTTGGAAACTTCCGAAACATACCGTGAGATAGTTTCCTCGCAGCTGGCAGCGGAGGAGGCGGCATGAGCAGCGCACCCAGCACCGGCACAGCAGGCACCGCAAACCGCCCGCAGCGTCCCCCGATGGGGCCAGGCCGCGGCGGACCCTTCGCGGGAATGAGCATCCCGGCCGAAAAGGCCATGAACTTCCTGCCCTCGGCCAAGCGGCTCCTGGGCACGCTGCGGCCCGAGCGCATGTGGCTGACCCTGGTTCTCTTCCTTGCCGTCGCAAGCGTGACCTTGTCCGTGATCGGCCCCCGGCTTCTCGGTGAGGGCACCAACCTGATCTTTGCCGGCGTCGTATCCAAGCAACTTCCCGCCGGGGTGAGCAAGCAACAGGTCATCGACGGGCTGCGGGCTTCCGGCCAGGGCTCCAAAGCGGACATGTTGAAGGGCATGGACCTGACTCCCGGCGTCGGAATCGACTTCGGGGCGCTGTCCTCGATACTGCTGTGGGTGCTGGTCCTGTATGTCCTGGCCTCAGCGTTCGGCTGGATTCAGGCGTACGTTCTCAACGGCGTCGTGCAGCGGACGGTGTACCGGCTTCGTGAGCAGATCGAAGCGAAAATCAACCGGCTCCCGCTGCGCTACTTCGACTCGGTGCAGCGCGGCGAACTGCTCAGTCGCGTGACCAACGACGTCGACAACATTTCGCAAAGCCTCCAGCAGTCCATCAGCCAGGCGGTCACGTCCCTCCTCACGGTGGCTGGTGTCATCTTCATGATGTTCCTGCTCTCGCCGATTCTGGCGTTCATCACCTTGGTCACGGTGCCGTTGACGCTCGTGACCACCGTGCTGATTGCCAAGCGCTCGCAGAAGCTGTTCGTGGCCCAGTGGAAGAACACCGGCGAGCTGAACGGGCAGATCGAAGAAACCTATACCGGTCATGCGCTCGTGAAGGTGTTCGGACGCCAGCGGGAAGTGGAGGAACGCTTCCGCGAGAAGAACGCAGAGTTGTTCTCGGCCAGCTTCGGCGCCCAGTTCATCAGCGGCTTGATCATGCCGGCACTGACATTCATCGGCAACCTGGTCTATGTGGGGATCGCCGTGGTGGGCGGCCTGCAGGTGGCCTCCGGTGCCATGCAGTTGGGCGATGTCCAGGCCTTCATCCAGTACTCCCGGCAGTTCACGCAGCCGCTGGCCCAGCTCGGCTCGATGGCCAACCTGCTTCAGTCGGGCGTGGCATCCGCGGAACGCGTGTTCTCGCTGCTCGATACCGAAGAGCAAAGCGCGGACCCCGAGCCCTCGGCCGTCCCCGACGTGACGCGCGGGCGCCTGGTGTTCGAGAACATTTCCTTCTCCTACTCCGAAGACAAGCCGTTGATCCAGAATCTGAGCCTGGTGGCCGAGCCTGGGCAGTCTGTGGCGATCGTCGGGCCCACCGGAGCGGGCAAGACCACCCTCGTGAACCTGATGATGCGCTTCTACGAGCTCGACGCCGGGCGGATAACGCTCGACGGCGTCGACGTCGCCTCAATGTCCCGCTACGAGCTGCGCTCGCGGATGGGCATGGTGCTGCAGGACACGTGGCTCTTCGGCGGCACGATCAGGGACAACATCGCCTACGGACGGCCCGACGCCACCGAAGCCGAGATCCTGGAGGCGGCACAAGCAACCTACGTGGATCGCTTCGTGCACTCCCTCCCGGAGGGCTATGACACCGTGCTCGACGACGAAGGCAGCAACGTTTCCGCCGGTGAGAAGCAGCTGCTCACCATTGCACGGGCGTTCCTCGCCCGACCGTCAGTCCTGATCCTGGACGAGGCTACGAGCTCCGTGGACACCCGGACGGAGGTCCTGGTCCAGAAGGCCATGAGTGCCCTGCGTTCTGACCGGACGAGCTTTGTGATCGCGCACCGCCTGTCCACGATCCGCGATGCCAACCTCATCCTGGTGATGGAAGCCGGGCAGATCGTGGAGCAGGGTACGCACGCAGAGTTGCTGGCCGCTGGGGGCGCCTACTCGAGGCTGTACGAAGCACAGTTCGCGGCGCCGGTGGCGGAGGTCTGACGGCTCTGTCCACATAGCCGTTCCTCCAGGCAGGCCTCCGGATACGCGAACGACGGCGGGAGGTGGCTCCCGCCGTCGTCGTTGCTTTGCGTCCGAAAAGGCGCTGTTTACAGGGAGTGTGCGTCGAAGGCGGTGGCCTTGGCCGCGTTGCCGTTCAGGCTGACAGTGAAGGTGTTTGGCCCGCTGCAGGTGACTGCAATGCTGGCCTTGGAGGTGTTGTGGCGCACCGAGAAGTCGTGCACCAGGGCGTCCAGGGTGTGGTGGGTGGTTGAGCGGTCCCAAATTTTGAGGGTTACGGAATCGGCAGTTTCAAACGTCATTGTTCAGTGCTTCCATTCATGAATCCGGATATCCGGCTATCGCGCCAGTGCGAAAGCCGCCGTACAGCTTTTCCATAGTGCACAGCGAGGCGCGGACTGCTCAAGCCAGAACGGCGTTTGTTGCTCGTGAGACTCATCACAGTGGCGCTTAGTGGGATGCAAGATGCAGAGCGCCGAAGACCGGATCCTGGGTCAGGACCTGCAGAGTGTGGAGCCCCCGGGTTGCGAGGGCGATCCGCATGGCGGTCTGCAAGGTGGGCTTCATCCCGAGGCCACCGCCAAGGACAATGGGGCCCTCGATGTCCAGTTGCGCGGCGCATTTTGCCGCCAAGGAGGCGAGATCGGCGCCTGCTTGGAGGATCATGTCCAAGGACGCTGTGTGCCCCGAGGCCGCGCACTCAAAGACGATCGGTGATTTCGACGCCCAAAACTCGCGTCCCGCGTCGCCATGGAAAAGGGCAATCAATCCCTCCGGACCGGCGAGACCACACGACTTCACCAGCGCTTGCGTCAGTCCGTCGGGACGCAGCCCGCTGTTCATGCGTTCGAGGCTGTACCTCACCGCTTCACGACCGAACCAGTACCCGCTGCCTTCGTCGCCAAGCAAGTAACCCCAGCCGCCAGCGCGCGCCTCGTCCTCGCCGTTGGTGCCCCAGGCCGCGGACCCGGTACCGGCGATCACGGCGATTCCAGCGCTGCATCCGGCGGCAGCCAGCAGAAGGCGCGTGTCGTGAACAACGGAGACGGCGGCGTCGGGAGCCAAGGGCTGGATCAGTTCCTTCAGTGCGTTCGCGTCTTCGGCAGTGTCGATCCCTCCGGAACCGACCACCACCCGCGCAACGGACTCGCCCTGGAGGGTGGCGAAGACACCCTCCAGGTTGGTTCGGGCTTGGGCGCGGCTCACGTTCTGGACATTGGCGCTCCCGCCGGAAGCATCGGCAACGGCGGCGCCATCCAGCCATTTGATGCCGCGCGTCTTCGAGCCTCCGATGTCCAGGCCTACGACGGCGCCGATCGTGCCGGGGTATGTCATTGAAATGATCCTTCTTCGGTTGAGTTCGAGAATGCGAATCCGGCGGGTGGCATGATGCTTTCGGTTCGGATTCCGACCCCCTGCAGCACCGGATACCGCGACCATGCCTCAAGTCCCGGCCCGTCGGCACCACCAACCGTGGAGGCGACCCGGAAGGTATGGCTTTCCCCGGGCAGCAGTGAGATGCATTGTTCGGAGACAGTCGCCTTGGGGTCGAGCCGGTCCGCCTGAAGAACCAGATCGCGCACGATACTGTCGGCGGTGACAGTCACTTCAACGCCGCCGGGGACTTTTGATGCCCGGGCGGTGACCCGCGCCGGCTCCTTGATGCGATCCTTGTCCTCGGCGTAGAAGTGGAGGATCCGGTCCGCATGCCCGAGTCCTGTGCCTCGCGCCACGAGAACATCGGTCAAGGGCCGCTCAGCCTCGTGCAAATCCTTCGGAAGGCGGATTTCTGTCTTGCCCCGGGGTTCGACCTCGAACGCGAATTCATGGGACGCCTCCAGCCGGACGCCCCCCGCAAATGCCTCCTTCGGAGAATCCGTGCCGACGCGTTCCACGGTGAGGGTTCCACTCCAGGCCTCCACGGAATCGTTGACCAGAACGACGGCGAGCCCGTCGCCGCGGGGCTGGATGGTCGCCAGCCGCGGCCGGTAGGCCTCACGGATTGCGTACCACAGCGGTTTCAGCTGACCATATCCATCGATGGCGGCCCAGGAGGTGACGGGCCAGCAGTCGTTGAGCTGCCAGACAATCGATCCGGCACAAACAGGCGATCCGGCACGGAAGTGCTCGATGCCGAAGCGGATGGCACGGGCTTGGTTTACCTGCGTGAGGAAGTGCCATTCCTGGAAATTCGCCGGCTCGGGAAGATGTGCGGAGAGCCCTCTCTGCAGCTTCCCGGTACCGTCTTCGGCCTTTTGGTGCTGGAGGAATGCCGGGGATTCGAGGTCCAGGTCCGCCGGCTCCAGGACGCGGGTGAGGGTGGACCAGTTGGGGGGACCCTGGAATCCGAATTCGGAAACGAACCGTGCATTCCACTCCGCGTAGTGCGAATAGTCCTTCTGGTTCCAGACATCCCAGATATGCACGTTCCCGTGCCTGGGATCGTTGGGATGCAGTTCGGGATCTCCCGAATATGGGCTGCCGTTCCAGTACGGGCGGGTGGGATCCAACTCTGTTACCAAAGCGGGCAGGAGCTCGGAATAGTAGCTCCATCCCCAGTTTCGACCATCGAGCTGTGGCTTCCAATCCCAATCCCAGAAGCCCCAAACGCATTCATTGTTTCCATTCCACAGCACCAGGCTCGGGTGGCTCATGAGGCGTGTGACATTGTCCCGGACTTCGCCAGCGACTTCTCCGGCGAGCGGCCCATCCTCCGGGTAGCCGGCGCAGGCAAAGAGGAAATCCTGCCAGACGAGAATCCCCATGCGGTCGCACAGCTCGTAGAAGGTGTCCGATTCATACACCCCGCCGCCCCACACACGGAGCAGGTTCATGTTTGCCGCAGTCGCTTGCGAGAGGCGCTGCCGGAGTCGGTCTTCGGTGATGCGTGACGGGAAACAATCGTCCGGGATCCAGTTGGCACCCTTGACGAAGATGTCGGTTCCGTTGACGGCAAAGACAAAGCCGGTTCCGGCTTCGTCCTGTTCGGTTTTGAGGTCAAATTGCCGGAACCCGATGTTTTTGGACCAGACGTCAAGGTCATGCCCGTCGGCCAACAGCGACACCGTCAGTCGGGAGAGCGGTTGGGCACCCATATCGTGCGGCCACCACAGCTCAACATCCTCGAGATCCACCACTACCCGGGCCTTGTGGGAGCCCGCCGGAATGGACAACGACTCGGTCTTGCCTTGGATGGCGACCTTGAGTCCGAGCTCGCCTGAAACGCCCGGCGCCCGCAGAACCTCGACCTCCAGTTCCACCCGGGCATGTCCGTGGGTGGGGAGTTCTCCCCGTCCGGTCCCGGGTACAACGGTGGTGGTCACCGATGGACGAACGGACTGCAGCCGTGCCGTCCCGTACCGCCTGATGCGCACAGGCTTCCACGGTCCGGCTGTCACGAGGTTCGGGCCCCAGTCCCAGCCGAAATTGCAGGCCGACTTACGGACATACTGGAATGGCTCCGGATTGCCGTTGGGTTGTTCACCCACGGAGGCCCGGATGCGTTCGGCGTACTCGCGTACATTCTTGAAAACGATGGCCAGGTCATTGGCACCCGGCCTGACCACGTCGGAGACGTCCACGACGTAGCTGCGGTGCTGGTTGTACGTGTGCGCAAGGTCCTGCCCGTTGACCCGGATGACGGCGACAGTGTCGAGACCTTCGAAGACGAGCTCTGTCCGCCGGTCTTCATTGCCGTCGTGGTTGAAGGTTGTGGAGTATTCCCACTCGCTCCGGCCCACCCAATGCTGGGACTCCTCGTTTTGCCCCACGTAGGGGTCCGGGATGTGCCCATGGTCCATGAGGACCGTGTGCACAACCGACGGAACGGAGGCATCAAGCTTCCAGCCCTCGGCCCCGGACGGGGCGTCCGGGGCCGGAGCGGTCACTCTCAGAGTCCATCCCTTGGCGAGGTTGCTCGTCTCAATCATCATGTGTGCCTTATCAATCGAACGTGTGTTGCCAAGGGTGGCGGGTACGGCAGGCGGCTGGAGGTGCTTAGCCCTGGTCTGCGCGGTAGAAGTACATCTCCCGCGAGCCCGAAGGGGCATCCCAGCCTTGGGCGAACATCCAGGTTCCGCCGAACTTCAGGAGCCCGCCCCAAGCCAGCGAGCCTCCTCGGTGCATCCCCTTCTGGGTGAACGGTTCGTTCACGTCATAGAGCGCCTGTGCGGCGGAAAACTGGCCGTCTGTGTCGCCGTAGAAGAAGTCCAGCACCAGCTTGCCGCCGTCGCTCCCGGTGTTGTCGCCGTCGTCGACGATGGCGCAGGCCACTTCGTGCAGTGAGCCGCCCAGCGGCCCTAGGTCCAGGTACTCCTGTGGCTCGAACGTCCAGTTCACCATGTCGGTGGACCGGCCCACGTGGGTGGTTCCGCCGCAGCCCTCGGACAGGTACATCAGGTAGTGGCCGCCGATCTTGACGGCGTCGCCCTGGGCGTTCCGGGGGATGACGGCCCCCTTGGCCCAGAACCGCGAGACCTCGTAGGGGACGGCCAGGCCGAGCTTTTCCCAATGGATCAGGTCGTCGGATACGGCGACATTGATGTCGCAGCCGACGTCGCCCAGGGGATAGACATCCGGGTCCTGGCCAGCCTGCTCCTCGCTGCGGTCGATCGTCCAGATCCCGTTGTAGAACATGTAATAGCGGCCATCGGCCTGGTACACCTTGGGATCTTCGCAGCCAAGGATCTCATTGTCCTGGGTGGGGTAGATCACCGGGTTGGAGGGGTTGTCCTGCCAGCCGGTTTCGGGATCGTAGACGGCAACGCCGATGCGGCTCGAGACCGATTCCTTGCGCGGGGATGCGCGGTAGAAGAGGTAGAGCTTGCCGTCGCGTTCCATGACCGAGGGGTTGAAGATCGAATCCGCCGTCCAGCCGATGCCGGTCGGATCTGCCCAGTCCTGGACTTGCCGGAACGTCAGGGAATCGTCCTTGCGGAACGGACCAACAGCCCATTCCGGGTGCTCGGGATACGCGGCGGAAAACTGGTCGGTGGAAATGGTGTCGGTCAGCGGATTGCTGAACGTGAGCGCTCCCTCGTAACTGTGGAGCAGGGCTTCCGTGGTGATTTTCTGCATGGGTTCTTCCTGTGGTGATAAGTGTCAGTTGTGGACCAGGGTCACCCAGGTGAACCCACCCGGGGCTACGGTGACGCGGCCGGAATGGTCTGCCCCGTTCTGGTCGGGACCTGGTGCGACGGGCTGGCCGGAAGCATCGAAGGCCCGCTGGCTCAAATGGAACCCTTGGGGCATGTCCACTTTTCGATCGGTGCTTCCCGGAGCTGCGCTGATGTACAGGGTTGATTGGCCTCCTGAGCCGGAGACGGAAACCGAGGAAATCTGCGGCTGCAGCAGCACACCGTCGATCGATACGTCGCTTCCGGCCTTGGCGGTCACGCTGTCCTGGCCGGCCGGCAGGGCCTGGTCAAGGGAGAACGGGAAGAGCTTGCCGGGAGTTGCCGTGATGCCTTGTTCCCCTGCCCCGCCGTTGGGCGTGATACCGAGGAAAGTGCTCCCGGCAGTCCACGACGTCGTTCCGGCGGCTTCGGAGCGCTGGTTCACGATCGGGTACGCATTACGTGCCTGGCCCGCAGCGGGGACCGGGATCTTCACGGTGCCGCCCGCGTTGAGGGCGACGTATGCACCGCCGGACCAATTCGCCTCACCGGTCCATGCGGAGGCTGGCTTGACGACCGCGCCGCCGGTGATGGTTCCGGCTTCGGCTTCGGCTACCTTGAGTCCGTCCGTCCCCACGGTGCTACTGATCCCCAGGGCCTTGGCCTTGAGCTCCGGATTGGCGTCCAAAGCGAGCATGGACAACAACGTGTGGATGGTGGATTCCGCCCCGGAGTTGGGGTTGACACGGCCGTCGGTTTCGATGCCGTCAATAGCCGTGCCTGTTGCCGGGTTGTAGGCGGGCTTTCCGCTGCGGTTGGCACCGAAGTACCAGCCTGCGGCAACCGCCGCGACGTCGAGTAGTCCGGGAGCGTTCGCGGCTTTTGCGGTCGCCACGAGTCCTTCAACCCGCGAGTCCACGCCGTAGGCTATCTGTGCCTCACCGGGGGTCGGGCTCCAGGCGTTGTCCGGTCCTCCCGCGGCGAGGAGCTGCGGAGTGAACTGGGCGGAGTCCTTCACAGCGGCGGTCAACAGCTCAGGGCGATGCAGCAACGGGGACGCGGTCGCGACGGCGGCTGCAGCCATTCCGCCCCATGCATGCCACAGGGTCTGGGTCTGGGTCGACGGAAGAATCGCGCCGAACGGCCACTGCTGGACCGATCCCGAGGACATCGCGGCGATGCCCTCGGTGAGCTGGCCCAGCGCGGTGGCGGCAGCGCCGTCGTCGGGCGCGGCCTTCGAATAGGCGGAGAGTCCGAGCACGGCTTCCGCGGAGGCATCCGCCCCTCCGGTGATCAGCCAGGCAGGGACCTTGGTGCCGTCGGCAACGTCGTACTTTCCGTACTTCGAGAGGGACTGCTTGTTGAGGGACGCGACGGCGAGGTCCATCCTGGTCTGCAGGAACGCGGCAAACTGGGGATCGGCGGACTTGAACGCCGCATATCCTTCGCCTAGGGCCCACACGGTCCGGGCCAGCCAGTAGGACTCGGCCGAATCGCTGGGGTCAGGAAGTTCCACCGGCTTGGCACTCGGCGTCAGGGTGCCATCGGCTTGCTGCCACAACACCACGTTGCCGGCATTGGGACCGGAAGACGTCTGCAGGTACGTCAGCTCGCGCAGCACGTCGAAGGCATGGGCGCGGCTCGACGCGTCGCCGGTCTGCTGCCAATGGCGCAAGTAGACGACGGCGGTGCGGGCGATGTCGTCCGCGTTGAAGGCCCCTTGGCTCCAGTAACCCGTGGTTGCGTCCTTGGAACCTCCTCCTACCCGCGTGTAGCTGCCGTCGGCGTTCTTGTTGGCGTACGTCCACGGCGCCTGCGCCGCGGGGTGTTCAGCGATCTGGTAGGTGGTGTGGCCATCCACGGCGTTCAGGGGAACCGTGTCCAGCAGGAAATTCAGGTGGGACAGATTGGTCAACGGTGCCTGCGACGCCGACGCCGGCGCCCGCGACGCAGCGGCCGGAACCGGCTGCGCCGCCGAGGCCACCCCAGCCCCGGCCAGGAGCATCGACAAGGTGGCAACAACTGCGACCGGGGCGGATTTCAGCCGCGCATAAACAAGGGGAGGTGTCATGTCTAACTCCTAGGGGCATGGAAGAAGGGCTGGACTGCTGGGGCCGGGTGGTGCCTTGGGGCGCGGTCCGCCCTAGGCGCGGTCCAGCCGCGCCACGCCGATCTTCGAATCAGCCATGCCATAGAAGACGAACAGCTGCTCGCCGATCTTCTCTATTGCCGTGGGAAAAACGACATTGGGGACGATGCCCGAGATCTCGTCTTCCGTCTCCGGCGCCAGAAGCGGCTTGTCGCTGCGGGCGATCACGATGGAGGGATCGTCGCTGTCGAGGATCATCGCCGCGGCTGTGTAGTTGACGTTCTGCTGGTGGTCGAAGGCGGACTTTTCCATCGATCCGGAGACGCCGTGGTAGATCAGGAGCCAGCCCTCGTCGACCCGGATCGGGGCCGGTCCGCCGCCGATCTTGAGTTCTTCGAAGGGGAACTCGCTCAGGGCCACGAGCTTGTGCTTGCGCATGTGAACGAGATTGCGGATGTCCCTCTCGACATCGTCAACTGCGACATAGGAAATCCAGATACCGGGGCGGGTGTCTTCGATGCCGGCCGGCAGGTGCTCGCCTTCGCCTTCGCGGATCCAGCCGAGATCCCACATGGGGCGGTGCAGCAAAGCGTAGGAGGGGACCCCGTCGGGGTCGTTGATCGGTTCCGGGAAGAAGACTGCGTCCTTGTTGGCGAACAAGTTCAAGTCCATGGACAAGTCGGCCTGGTACTCGAAGTGGCAGGGCCCCAGGCGGTCCCACGTGCGCAGGTCTTCGGAATGGGCGAAGGCCAGGCGGGGCCCCAGCGGTCCGTAGGCTACATAGGTCATCAGGTGGCGGCCGAGCGATGGTACCCAGGTGATGCGGGGGTCTTCGGTTCCCGCGTTGTTGCGGCCCCTTTCCCATCCTTCGTCCGGTGCCAGGACAACGCCTTGGCGTTCGACGCCGGACGGGACGCCGTCGTCGCCGACGATCACCTTGGCGAGCCCCACGCGGGAGACATTGCCTTTCGCCACGAGGCGCGGCAGGAGGTATAGCTCGCCGTCGGGTCCGCGGCCGCTGGCGGGGTTCAGGACGCCTTCGGCTTCGAACTCGTTCCCGTCTTCCGGGGTCATGATGACGCCGGCGCGGGTGAGGGTGAACGGGACAGTGGGGAGTGCTGAAGTTGAGGAAGTCATAGAGCTTAGCCCTTTACGCTTGATCCGATATTGGTGGAAATGAATTGGCGCTGGAAGAAAATGAACAGCGCGACGGCGGGGGCCGCGAGAACGCAGGCACCGGCAAGGATCGCGCCGAACGGGTTTGATGCCGTGGCGGCGATGTTCGAGATGTAGTTCGCCAGGGAGACTGCGAGCGGCTGAATGGCTTGGTCCTTGGTGACGAGGAATGGCCACAGGAACTCATTCCACGGCCCGATGAACGTCAGCAGGACTGCCGTGACGATGGCTGGCCGGACCAGGGGGATCGCGATCTGCCAGAGGATCCTTAGCTCGCTTGCTCCGTCAATGCGGGCGGCCTCGAACAAGGTGGAGGGCAGCTGCATGAAGTACTGACGGAAGACGAACACCGCGGTGGAATTGATCGCGAACGGCAGGATCATGCCCAGGTAGGTGTCAGCGAGCCCATAGTCCCGCACGATCATGACGTACAGCGGGATGAGCAGGAGCTGGAACGGGATCATCTGCACCAGCAGCATCATCCCGAACACAAAGCCCTTGCCCCGGAATTGCATCTGGGCGAGTGCATAGCCCACCAGGAGCCCGAACACCACCGTGAAGAAGATGACGCCACCGGTGAAAATGCCCGAATTGGCCAGGCCTTTGAGCAGGTCGATCGAGTTGTTGATGTTGCTGTAGTTCTCGCCGGTGATGTTTGCCGGACTGGGGAACGCGCCGCCCACGGAGGTGTCCGGATTGGTCTGGAGCGAGCCGATGAACATGTAGTAGAAGGGGAACAGGAAGACGAAGGCCCCGAGGGCCAGGAGCACGAAGCTGCCCACGCCCAGGTTCTTGCGCTTCGCCACGGAACTGCCCTTGCGGGGGGCCTCGGAGCCGGGGACCGGGGCTTCGGGACCCGCTCCTTCGGGAGCGCCGGCACCTGGCCGGCGGGCGCCGTCGTCGTCGTTCCGGAGAGGCGCTTTGTTGAAAATAGACACGTCAGTCCTCCTTCCCGCCTACGAGGCGTTTTTGGATCAGGGCGATCAGCAACACGCCGATCACCAGCACCACTCCCAGCGCCGCTGCCACATCGGGATTCCCCTGCAGGATTCCCTTCTGGTACATCAGGAACACCGGTGACGTCGAGGCGCCGTCCGGCCCGCCTCCGCCAGTGAGCAGATAGGGCTCGGTGAACAGGTTCGCTCCGGTGATGGTGGCGAGCAGGGTCACCAAGACGCTGGCGGAGCGCACTCCCGGAACGGTGATGTTCCAGAACTGGACCCATTTGCTTCCGCCGTCCACCGAGGCGGACTCGTAGAGCTCATCCGGAATGTTCTGCAGTGCGGCCAAGTAAAGCAGGATGAAGAATCCCAATTGCTTCCACGTCACGTACAGGGCCACCGTTGGCATTGCCAGCCAGGAGTTCGTCAACCACGAGGGGTTCGGGGCCAGTGGCCCCAGAATGGCGTTGACCAGCCCGTTCTGCTGGAACAGGAACAGCCAGACCCCGACGACGGCGACACTCGCCGTGACGTACGGGACGTAGTAGCTGACCCGGAAGAAGGTCTTGAGCCGGGTCACGCGGTTCAAGGCGTTGGCCAGGACCAGGGACAGTCCCACGGTCAGCGGCACGTTGATGACCAGGAAGACGCCGATATTGGCGAAGGACCGTTGCACTTCCGGATCGGACAGGACAGTGACGTAGTTGTCCAATCCCACGAAGGGCCGGTCAACCTGGACGCCCGGAGCGGTGAAGAAGAACTGGTGGAAGGAGATGTAGACGGCGTACCCCAGCGGGTATGCCAGCACTCCAAGGACGAAGATGACGTAGGGGGCGCTGAACAGCAGTCCCAGTGGCTGGCGGCCCAGGAAGTTCTTGCGTTTCCTGGGCGCCTGCCGCTGATCCACGGTCCGCCCGGCAGTGTCTCCCGTAGCGGGACCCCCAGCTGAGCGTAGTGACATGGGGATTCGCCTGCTACTTCTGGGCTGCCAGTTGGTTGATCTTGTCGGAAGCACCCTTGAAGGCGTCATCGATGCTCTGGTTGCCGAAGATCACGGACTTGCTCCAGGCATCCCGGAAGGTCTGCCAGATCTGGACTGAGTTGGAGACGTTGGGGACTTCCACGGTGCGTGCGGCTTGGTCGGCGAACGTCTTGTAGGCCGGGTTCTGGTTGAAGTAGTCCGGGTAGGCGGTGGTCAAGTCCTTCCGCATCGGCATCTGGCCGGTTCCGCTGAGCAACTTGCCGTCTTGTTCCTTGCTGGTGGCGAACTTCATGACCTCCCACGCAGTGCCTTGGTTCTTGCACGCGGAGTACATGGCGATGTTCTTGGCGTCAGAGAAGGTGGAGCCGTCGGTCTGGGCTTGGGTGCCCGGGACCGGGACCGTGCCCCAGTTCACTTTGCCCTTGTAGGCGTCGATGGCCCACGGGCCTGCGAGGGCCATGGCGGACTTGCCGTCCGCGAAGGAATCTCCCTTGTACGCTTCCTTGGATGCCAGCTTCTCCTTGTACAGGGTCTGGAACATCGTGGCGACCTGCTTGCCCTGATCGCTGTCAAAGGTGGACTTGCCATCCTTGAGCAGCTGGGTGCCCTGCGTACTGGCGGCATAGAACGGGTAGAAGTCGAACCAGGGCTGGTAGAAGTCGCTCGTGGGCGAGGGCCAGATCGCGGTCTGGGTTGCGCCGGACTTCACAAGGGTCCGGGCGGTGTCCAGGAACTCCTGCTGGGTGCCCAACTTGGGGTTTGCCGGGTTGAGCCCGGCCTTCGCGAAAAGGTCCTTGTTGTAGAAGAGGACCACCGGGTTGGACTTCCACGGAAGCTGGTACATCTTGCCGTCGGATGACTTGTACTGATTGGCGAGATCGCCGGTGCGGTCCTTGATGTACTGTGCGCCGTCCGGGAAGGAGTCCAGCGGGACCAGGCCACCCTGCTTCTGGAACTGCGGAACCGCCACCGGTGCCGTGTTGAAGACCAGGCAAGGAGCATTGCCGGCGGTAATCGCTGCCCCGATGACCTCTTCGGAGGTCTTCCCGGCCGGGATCTCCTGCGCATCGATTGGCTGGTCCGGGTGTGCAGCGTTCCATGAGGCCACCATGTCCTTGCCCCACTTCACCTCGAACTCGTTGTTGGAGTACCAGATCTTGATGGGACCCTTGGCCGTGGTGGCGGAGCTCGCGCCAGATGCTGTGTTGCTGGAGGCGCCTCCACCGCATGCTGCCAGGCCGGCTCCGATAACGGCAATAGCCGTAAGGGAGAGGACTCTCGAACCAAATTTTCCGTGCTTCATTGCAACTCCTTTTGCGGGTAAAAACTGAAAATGCGGCGGCGGCATTGCCTTCCAGGGGAATGGCAAATAGCCCCACCCAATGGCGGGTAAATCGGTCTTTGTAGGGATTAGTTATTCGGCATGCTGGGGGACCGGCCCGGTGGAGGCGCGGACTACCAGCTTGGGAGAGGGCAGATAGACGTCCGCCGCAGGCGCTCCGCCGAGGAGGCTCAGCAACTGCTGGGCCGCAACACGCCCCCAAAGCAGCGGATCGGCGGGGACAGTGGTCAACGGAGGGTTGAGGTAGGTGGCGAGCTCTGTGTCGTCGTAACCCGTAATCGATAGATCGTCGGGAACGGTCAGTCCGAGGGACTGGGCGTACGACTGTCCGGCAGTGGCCATCAGGTCGTTCGCGTAGATGATCGCAGTGGGCCGTTGGGCCGAGCGAAGCAGTTCAGCAGTTGCCGCCAGTCCTCCGGCTGCGGTGAAGTCGGCCTCAATGAAGGAACTGGCCTCGAGCCCGGCTTTCGACATGGCGTTTTGCCAAGCCAGGCGCCGGCTTCGGCCATGAATGTAACTCTGAGGCCCGCCCACGTGCCCAATCCGGGTGTGCCCGAGGGAAACCAGATGCTCGACGGCGGCGGCAATGCCTTCGGTATCGTCCATGCAGACGGCAGGGAACGGCGAGGAGGTTTCGGGCCGATTAAGGGTGACGGCAGGAATCTTGAGGCTCTTCAACAAAGCGATACGGGAGTCGTCAACCCTCATGTCCGTAAGGATGACGCCGTCCACGCGGCTGTCGGCAGCCAGCTTCCGGTAGCCCATTTCTTCGGCGTCGGCGCTGGCGGCAACGGTGAGCACCAGTGCGTATTCGTGCTCAACCAAAGTGGTCTCGATCCCGGCGATGAACGCGGGGAAGAAGGGGTCTGTTCCCAGAAGCCTGGGGTCCCTTGCGACCACAAGCCCGACCGCGAACGCTTTGGCTGAAGACAGGCTCTTGGCGCGAAGATTGGGCGTCCATCCCAGCTCCCGGGCCACCTTGAGAATGCGCTCCCGGGTGTCGTCACTGACGCCGGGCTGCCCATTCAACGCGTACGAGACGGCACCCTTGCTCACGCCGGCTGCCTGCGCAACGTCGTTGATGGTCACTGTCATGTTTGCCTCATTGCCACTTGGTGATTGGGATCACTGAACCGGTTTTGTTATATCTACTGAACCGGTTCAGAGAGCGCTTGTCAAGGGCAATCAGGAAATTATGGTTATTTGCGGGTCGTTCATTGGCGGCGACTGACACTGGCGGCCACCCGCCGTCTGGGGCGGCCGCCAGTGTCAGTGGGCTGTGGGCGTTACTGCTCTGCGTCTGCCGCAGCAGCCTTCTTGGCGTCCTTCTCTGCCCGCAGGGCCTCGGCCTCGTGCTGTTCCTCGGCCTTTTCCTGGTGGATGACCACCGCGAGGAGCTTCTCCATCTCCTTGGCCACGCCGGCGGCGGAGGCCGGATTCTGCCCGGTCACCAGCCGGTCGGAGACCACGACCTTCTCTGCGAAGACGTCGGCGAAGACGTGGGTTGCGCCCTCTTCCTTGAGCCGGTCGGCCAGGAAGAACGGAATGACCTTGTCCATGCCTGCTGCAACTTCTTCGTCGTTGGTGAATGCGGCCACTTCCCGGCCCCCGACGAGCCGGAACCCGTCGGCCAGGTCCACGTTCACCAGACCCGCGGGTCCGTGGCAGACAGCGCCAACCACGCCACCGGCGTCGTACACGTTCGCAACCAGTTTCTGCAGGCCTTCGCTGTCCGGGAAGTCCCACATGGTGCCATGGCCTCCT
Organism: Arthrobacter sp. SRS-W-1-2016; assembly: GCF_002009585.1. Lineage (NCBI taxonomy): Bacteria > Bacillati > Actinomycetota > Actinomycetes > Micrococcales > Micrococcaceae > Arthrobacter > Arthrobacter sp. SRS-W-1-2016. The sequence goes on from NZ_MTPV01000052.1 coordinate 42,610, forward strand.
ACGAGGAAGACTGCGTCGTACTGGCCCGGATCAACGACGTCCACGCGGGCCGTGTTGTAGAGTCCGGCGCGCGTAGTCTCGTCCGTCGTGAAGGCAACCTGGATGGGATCCTGCGGGTCTACTTCATCCTGCGGAGGCTGTCCGCCCTTGATGGATGCGAAATCGACGAAGTGCCCGGAATCCTTGAAGACCTTCCAAGGATGTGCGGCCTCGGCCACGTTGTAGCCGGTCTTCTTTCCCGTATCGCCGAGCTCGGAAACGCTGGTCAGTACCATGAGGATTTTCTTCATGAAATGCTCCTATCGTCCACATTCCACCCTACGCCAAGCCCAAATTCAGGCCCACCCCCGGGGTCGTAAGACCCAACTAGCTCGCAGTTGTTGTCGTTATGAGCCTCCAAAACGACAACAACTGCGAGCTAGTTGGGACGGGGGACGGGACTCAGCAGCCCTCGAAATCCGTGAGCACCTTGACCTTGTCGGCCGAGGCCGAAGCCGGGTCGAAGGCGTAGCCGAGCCATTCCCGGGCCAGCCTGCTGGCCAATTCGATCCCGACGACGCGCTGGCCCATCGTGAGCACCTGGCAGTCGTTGGAGAGGATGGATCGCTCCACGGAGAAGGAATCGTGGGCCGTCGTGGCGCGAATGCCGTCCACCTTGTTCGCTGCGATGGCCACGCCGATCCCGGTGCCGCAGAACAGGATGGCCCGGTCTGCATGGCCGTCGCGGATGAGTTCACCGGCCTTGATCCCCACATAAGGGTATGGCGTGGTGAAGTCTTCGGTGGAGTCGCTGCGGTTGACGCCGATGTCGATGATCTCGCTGATCCGCGGATCGTCCCGCAGGTCCGCCATGATGCGGTCCTTGTAGTCGACGCCTGCTTCATCGGCACCCAGGATGAGTCGGAAACCTTTCGTGCTCATGCCGTGACCTTCCCGGCACTCACAGCGTGGGGGCCCATGACGGTGAAGATCATCGCGAGCGAGGTAGCTCCGGGATCGGCTGTGCCCAGGCTCTTTTCCGCCAGCGGCCGGGCCCTTCCCTTGAGCGGACGGAGCGAGGCCGTGGCTTGCGCGGCCGAGGTGGCCGCCTCGGCAGCTTCAGTCCAGGCGAGCTCCGGAGGAACGCCTTCGGCGACGCGATTGCTGAACGTTTCGGCGAAGGGGAGCAAGGCATCCACCATGGTCTTGTCGCCGATCTCGGCCTTGCCCAGATCGGTGATCCGCGCGGCGAACGCGGTCACGGCAGCGGCGAGTCCAGCCGGTTCGGGTGCCTCGTCATTGCCGAGTGATTCGCCGAATGCCCGGAGGCCCGCGCCCCACAGGACTCCGGAAGTTCCGCCGGCCTTGTCCGCCCAGGCGTCGCCCGCGGCTACCAGCATATCGCCGGTTCCGGCACCATCGGCCAGGGCCTTCGCGGCTGCGGCAGTGGCGGCGTCGATTCCGCGGACCATCCCGCGGCCGTGGTCGCCGTCGCCCGCCACCGCGTCCATGTCGCCAAGGTGCGATTCGGCGTCGTGCAGTGCATTCCGGGCCGCCTCCAGCGCGGCAGCGCAGTTCGCGGCGTAGTTGCGCGAGTCCAAAGTGGCCGCAAACTCCGTGGTGGTTGGGCCGCCGTCGTACGCTTCCTCGGCAAGCAAACCGCCAGCAAGGGCGGCGTTGCCGCGCCGGTAAGCGGGCGTTTCCGCGGGGGCCGTCCAGAGCGGCTCAAGTTCCTCGTCCAGCCAGGTGATGGTGAGGGAGACGCCGGACATGTCCAGGCTCGTGACCAGTTCGCCGACCTCCGGCATGACCAAGGTGTACCCGGCGGCGCGAAGCAACGGTGCCACGGTCAGCCACAGGACGAAGAGTTCTTCATGCTTGGTGGAGCCGAGTCCGTTGAGGATCACGGCCAGGCGGTTGCCCGCCCCCTGCGGTGTTTCTGCCAGCAGTCTGGCGACGAGTTCCTGGCCGAGTTCCTTCGCCGGCGGGAGATCGGTGTCGAACAGGCCGGGCTCGCCGTGGATGCCCAGGCCGAGTCCCATCTGCTTGTCCTTGAGCGTGAACAGCGGAGCTTCGGCGCCGGGGAACGTGCAGCCGTGGAAGGCGCTGCCGATGGTGCGGGTCAGGCTGTTGGCCTTGCGGCCCAAGCGCACGACGTCGGCCAGCCCGGCTCCCGCTTCGGCGGCGGCGCCCATGATCTTGAAGACGATGAAGTCGCCCGCGATGCCTCGGCGTTTGGCGGATTCCGACGGCGGTGCGCTCGCGATGTCGTCTGTCACCAGCACGTTTTCCACAGCGACGCCTTCGGCCGCCAAGCGCTCGCTCGCCATGCCGAAGTTCAGGACGTCCCCGGCATAGTTGCCATACGTGAACACCACACCGGCACCGGAATCCGCAGCCTTGGCCACGGAGTAGGCCTGTTGGGCGGAAGGCGAGGTGAAGATGTTGCCCACGACGGCGCCGTCGGCCAGTCCCGCGCCGATGAGTCCGGCGAATGCCGGGTAGTGCCCGGACCCGCCGCCGGCCAGGACGGCCACCTTGGGCTGCTCGGGACGGTGGCGGCGGACTGCGCCGCCGGGAACCTGGCGCACCAGGCCGGAGTGGAGGTCGCAGAAGCCGGCGAGGGCTTCGTCTGCGAAATCGGCGGGATCGTTGAAGATTTTGGTCATCGTGGGCTCTTTCGGCTACGGATGCGGGGACTGCTAGTGGATGTGGCTTCCACCATTGATGTCGATGGTGGTGCCAGTGAGGTAGGCGGATTCCTCGGAAGAGAGGAACGTGATGACGGCGGCGATTTCCTCCGTGGTGGCGTTGCGGCCCAGCGGGATGCCGGCGTTGATGGCGGCTTCCTGCTCGTCGGTGCTGCCGACGCGGATGTTGGTGTCCACGGCGCCCGGAGTAATGGCGTTCACGGTGACGCCGGTGGAGCCGATTTCGCGTGCCAATGCCTTGGTGAAGCCGAGGATGGCTGCCTTCGCAGCGGAGTACGGGACCTTGCCGAAGACGCCGCCGCCGCGCTGGGCGGAAACGGAGGACATGTTCACGATGCGGCCCCAGCCGCTGGCGATCATGTCCGGCAGGAAAGCCTTGGTCACCAGGTAGGTGCCGGTGGCGTTCACGTCCATGATCTTGTGCCACAGTTCCAGCGTGGTTTCGAGGAACGGGACAGGGGAGGTGATGCCCGCGATGTTGGCGAGGGCGCCGACGGCGGGGAGGTTGCCTGCGCTGATTTCGGCGGCGACCGCGTTGTACGCCGCGTTCACGGAAGCTTCGTTGGCGACGTCGATCTCGTAACCGAACGCAGGGACGTTGAACTGGTTGCCGATTTCCGCTGCGACTTTGGCGGACTTCTCGCCGTCGAGGTCCAGGATCACCACGGCCCAGCCGTTACTGGCGTAGCGGCGTGCGGTGGTGATGCCGATGCCCCGGTCCGAGGTTGCCCCGGTGAGGACGGCGGTGCGCTGGATGGTGGTGGTCATGATGCTCCTTGTTGCTTGCTTTGATGAGTTGTTCGTTGTGAGAGCTAGATGAGGTCTGTGATGAAGCTGGCGGCTTTGGCGGCCGCCGCCGGGCGTTCGTCGTGGGTGACGTCGCGGGTTTCGAGCTCGAGCGAGAAGTGGCCGTTGTAACCGGTGGCTGCGAGCGAGCGGAGTCCGGCGGCGAAGTCCGCCTGGCCGTTTCCGATGCTGAGGTTGATGTTGCCCGGAACCGCGTCCCGCAGGTGGACATGTGCAATCCGGCCCCGATGCCGCTCGATGTACTCGAGCGGGTCTTCGCCCGCGGCGACGATGTGGCTGAAGTCCATGACAATCCCGACGCCGGAGCCCGCCAGCCGTGCGGCCAGCAGTTCGGCACGTTCCAGGTTCCAGCAGAACCGGAGGAAGTGCAGGGATTCGGTCCAGAGTTCGACGCCGAACTCCGCCGCGCGCTGCCCGGCACCGATGAGCTGGGCCGCGATGGTGTCAAGATCCTCGTCGAGGCTGCGGACCGGATCGTGTCCTAAAGCGCCGCAGGGGAGGACCAGCGCCTTCGCGCCGGTGTTTGCAGTCAGGGTGAGCAGCGCGTCCAGGTGCTTTTGGCGGGCGTCGCGTTGGCCGGCGTCGAGCACGGCATTCAGGTCGCCTATATCGCCGTTCACCGAGCGGACCCGCAACCCCGAGGCGGCGACCTCCGCAGTCACGGCTGTGACGGCGTCGGAATCCAGTTCATAGGGAACGTGATCGCAGACGCCCGGCAGGGCGCCGAGGTCGATTTCCTCGAAGCCCAGGCCATTGATGGTGCGCAATGCCGTGGGTAGATCCTGGTGCCGGAAGCTGATGGACGAGCAACCAAGCCGGGAGTTGAACATCTTCGTTTCCTCCAGTTGTGCCCGAAGGCAGTAGTGATGGGAACCACAGTAGCTAAGTTAACTGTTAACAGTCAACCCTTGAAGTTGACTGTTGACAGAAGTAGATGATGCAGGTCACACTGGCATATCATGTGTTAACAGTCGACAGTGCTGAAGCACCAAGCCTCAGTCGCTCTTCGAAAGGGATTCACCAATGAGCAAAGAAGCTCTGACCATGCGCGGTCCGGTCCACGGCACCAAGGACGCCAGGCGCGTTGCCATCGGCTCCGGCGTCGGCGCGGTCATCGAAACCTATGACTTCATCGGCTTCGGCACCGCGGCTGCCTTGTACTTCGGGACGGCATTCTTCCCCACGGGCGATCCCGTGACCGGCACCCTCGCAGCCTTCGCGACCCTCGGCGTCGGCTTCGCCGCCCGTCCCATCGGCGGCATCATCGGCGGCCACCTGGGTGACAAGCTGGGGCGCAAGCCGGTCCTCGTCGCGTCCCTCATCCTGATGGGCGTGGCCACTTTCCTGATCGGCCTTCTTCCCACCTACAGCCAAGTGGGCCTCCTGGCGCCGGCGCTCCTGGTGTTCGTCCGCATCGTCCAGGGCCTGGCCTTCGGAGCCGAATGGGGCGGCGCCATCCTGATGAGCTATGAGCACGCACCATGGAAGAAGAAGGGGAAGTACACGGGCATCGTCCAGGCCGGATTCCCCGTGGGACTGCTGCTGGCCAACCTGGTCTTCCTCGTCAGCGTCCAGCTCGGCGGCGAACTCGCCTGGCGCATTCCGTTCCTTGCCAGCATGGTGTTGGTTGTCGTAGGCCTGATCATCCGTTCCAAGGTCCCGGAATCCCCCGTCTTCGATGAGGTCAAAGACAGCGGCGCCATCGTGAAGTCGCCCATCGTCGAGGTCCTGAAGACCGATTGGCGCAACATCGTCAAGGGCATCGGCCTCCGCATTGCCGAGACCGCAGGCTACGCCGTCTCCATCACGTACATGATTTCCTACCTGAACGGCCAGCACTTGGCCGATAAGACCCAGACCCTGGTGGCTCTGTGCATCGCTTCGGCCATCGGCATCTTCGCGACCCAGGCCTGGGCACGGCTGACGGACAGGATCGGACGCCGCCCCGTCTACATCTGGTCCTGCGCCTTCGCCGTACTCTTTGCCATTCCAATGTTCCTGCTGGTCAACACCGGTTTGTTCATCTTCATCATTGCCACGATCGCCGTCTCCTACGGCGTCTGCCAGAACTCCCTCGCCGGCGCCCAAGGCGCCTGGTTCCCCGAGTTGTTCCAAGCGAAGACCCGCGCCTCGGGCGCCTCGCTGGCCTACCAGATCTCGGCCACGATCTCCGGCTTCACCCCCTTCATCACCACCCTGCTCTTCGTCGCCATGGGATGGATGGGCCCGGCCCTGCTCTTCGGCCTGTACGCCGCGATCGGTCTCTGGGCAGCATTGGCTACCCGTGAAACCTGGGGCAAGCGGGAGCGTCAGTTGGCCGATGAGGCCACCAAAAGCACTCCCCAGTCGGTGAATGTCTAATGGTGGTGGTACAGGATCAATTCACTGCCGGGCGGGTGGGAGAAACTGTGGTGGAACGCATCGAAAGAGTGCGCGCAGCCGCCAACCGAATCAGGCACCACGCCCTTAACATGGGCGAAGTCCAGGGCCAGGGCTACGTAGGCCAGGCACTCGGAGCGGCGGACATGCTCGCCGCGGTCTATACGGACCAGCTCCGCTACCGCGCCAATGATCCCGAGTGGGAGGGCCGGGATCGCTTCCTGCTTTCCACCGGGCACTACGCGATCGGCCACTACGCAGCTCTGGCTGAGGCGGGGATCATTCCCGCGGAGGAACTTGAAAGCTATGGTTCGGACGATTCCCGCCTGCCCATGTCCGGGATGTCGACGTACACGCCGGGCATGGAAATCTCCGGAGGATCTCTTGGCCACGGGCTTTCCATCGCCGTCGGAATTGCCCTTGGCCTCCGGCACCGCGCGCAATCGGGGGAGGGCTCCGGCGCGAGGGTGTACAACTTCCTTTCCGACGGTGAGTTGGACGAAGGTTCCACATGGGAAGCCGCCATGGGCGCGTACCATCACCAATTGGGGAACCTCACCGCCATGGTGGACATCAACGCGCTGCAGGCGGACGGCAAGACGGACACGGTCCTCCGGACCGAACCCGTGACGGAGAAGTGGGAAGCCTTCGGCTGGTACACGCAGCGGGTGGACGGGAACGACGTCGGTGCGTTGCTGGCGGCGTTCGACAATGCCGCCGCCCAGGCCACCGCCGTCGGGCGTCCTTCCGTGATCTTGTGCGACACGAAGGTGGGCCGCGGCGTGCCGCTGCTTGAAGAACGCGAAAAGGCGCACTTCATGCGCATCGAAGAACACGAATGGCAGCTCTGCCGCAAGCAACTGACCGCAGGATCCACCGGGAAGGCCGGCCGATGAGCACCGTCACCGCGTCGAAGGGCGCCGCCTCGAGAGGCACAGCACCGCAAGGCGCAGCCCCCAAGCTGAAAACCTCAGCGATGATCGCGTCCTTCGCGGATCCCGGCCAGAAGACTTCTTCCGCGCCTTTCGGCCACGCGTTGGTCAAGGCTGCCGAGACCGACCCGCGTATCGTCGGACTCACCGCTGACCTCGGCAAATACACGGACATGCACATCTTTGCGAAGGCCTTCCCCGAGCGGTTTTTCCAGATGGGCATGGCCGAGCAGTTGCTCTTCGGCGCGGCAGCGGGGTTGGCCGAGACTGGCCTGGTGCCGTTCGCTTCGACTTATTCTGTGTTCGCCGCGCGCCGGGCCTACGACTTCTTGTGCCTCGACATCGCCGAGCCGAACCTCAACGTGAATATCGTGGGCGGACTCCCGGGCCTCACCACGGGCTACGGTCCCAGCCACCAGGCCACTGAGGACATGGCGATTTTCCGTGGAATGCCGAATCTGACCATCGTCGATCCGTGCGACTCCGTGGACATCGAACAGGCCGTGCCTCAGTTGGCGGCCAGCGACGGACCTACGTACCTGCGCCTCCTTCGCGGCAACGTCCCCACAGTGCTGGACGAGTACGACTACACGTTCGAACTCGGCAAGGCGAAGGTGCTGCGCGGCGGCAACGACGTCGTGTTCGTCTCGAGCGGGTTGATGACCATGCGCGCGCTGCAGGCAGCGGAGGCGCTCGCGGCGCACAAGGTGGATGTCGCCGTCGTGCACGCGCCCACCATCAAACCGTTCGACGCCGCCACCGTCCTGGCGGAACTGAACACCGACCGCCTGGCCGTGACGCTGGAGAACCACAGTGTGGTGGGCGGCCTGTTCGAAACCGTGGCCTCCGCCGTCGTCTCGGCCGGGCTGGGCAAGCGCGTGGTTCCCGTGGCACTTCCGGACGAGTTTCTCGATGCCGGTGCCCTGCCCACCCTGCACGAGCGCTACGGATTGTCGGTGCAGCGGATCGTGGCGAAGGTCCTCGCGGAACTCGGCTGAGCCTGGTAATTCCTTGGCAGGAGCGCGGAGCAGGCGTGGGCCGGTTCCGCGCTCCTGCCGTAAGATCAACAGTTAACACAACGACTGTAAACAGTCGACCACTGACATTGAGGACGGACAAGATGGCCGGAGCAACAGCACCTCTTCTGGGACTGGAAAAGAAGAGCCTCCGCGAGCAGGCGCTCTCCGCCTTGCGCACTGCCATCACGAGCGGCGAGCTGGAACCCGGACGGCACCTCGTGGAAACCGAGCTGTCGGACATGCTCCAGATCAGCCGCGGGACGCTCCGGGAGGCCCTGCGGCAACTCGAGCAGGAGGGCCTGCTGTCTGCCGGACCGCGTGGCCGGCTTTCTGTCCGACACCTCGATGCCAAGGAAATCCGCGATATCTACTCCGTGCGGGCGGCCCTGGAGTCCCTCGCGGCGCGCACGCTCTGCGAGCTGCCGGACCGCCAGCAGGTGATCACTTCGCTGCGTACCGCCATCGACGCCATGGCGGCCGCCGCCAAGGGAAGCCTCGAGGAACGGATCGAGTCCGATCTGGAATTCCACCGCACCATGTGCCGCCTCACGGGCAACGAGACCTTGCTCCATTCCTGGGAATCGTTGGAGGGATCCATCCGGATGTCCATCATGTTCGCCGGACTGGAAAAGGGCGTGAAGAACATGAGCGTCGAGCGGCACCACGACATCGTGGCCGCCATCGAGACCGGTGATGCATCCCTGGCGCGCAAGACCATCCTCGAGCACATGGACAGCGCCGCTGCGGAGCTGGTGGCATAAGCGCCCGACGGCGGCGCTCAACTTTCGCGGTAACGGCGCCTCTTGAGGGGGTCACTGCCAGTACCCCTCAAGACAGAGTCTCCCTTGTTTTCTGCATAGGCTGTTTCCTTAATCCATGACTCGCCCCGAAACCACGTTGCCGGCTCCGGTTCCTCCCTCGGCCATGGCCGATGCACCCCGGGCACGGCTCACGCTCATGATTGCGTCGCTGGGATTCTTCCTGATCACCCTCGACATCCTGATCGTCAACGTCGCGCTCACCAGCATCGGCAAGGAACTCGGGGGCGGAACTGCCAGCCTGCAATGGGTGATTGACGGCTACACGCTGATGTTCGCCGCGTTGCTGCTTTTCGCAGGGAACTTGTCGGACCGGATCGGCGCGAAAAGGGCGCTGGGATGGGGCATCGCACTGTTCCTAGTGGCGTCGGTCGCGTGCGCCCTCGCGCCGACGTCGGGGATCCTCATCGCTGCCCGCTTCCTCCAAGGAGGTGCGGCATCGATCATGCTGCCGGCGTCGATGGCGCTGATTCGGCAGGCTTTTCCCGATCCCCGCCGTCGAGCACATGCCCTCGGGATATGGGCGGTAGGCGGGGCAGTTGCCGGAGCCGTTGGACCGCTTGTCGGCGGCCTCCTCACCACGTTGGACTGGCGGCTCGTGTTCGGGATCAACCTTCCCGTGTGCATCGCGATGCTGGTTCTTCTGGCTTCCGTAGCCACGTCACCCCGACGGCCGACTCCGTTCGACTGGGCAGGCCAGACGGCGGCGATCGTTGCCCTGACCGCTTTGATGTACGGCCTCATCACGGGAGGAGCCGAAGGCTTCGGCGCGGTGCCCGTCATCGCTAGCCTTGTACTGGCAGTCGTCAGCCTCGCTGCTTTCCTCCTGATCCAGGCGCGCGGCCGGCACCCGATGATGCCGCTTGAGCTGTTTCGCTCCACCGGCATGAGAATCTCGCTCTCGGTGGGGTTCGCATTCATGGTCGGCCACTTCGGTACGGTCTTTGTCGTCAGTCTCTTCCTTCAACAGCATCTCGGGCTGACACCGCTCCAGGCCGGTTTCACGTTCCTTCCGTCCGCGGCGTTCAGCATCGTCGGCAACATCGTCAGCGGAACACTCTCGAACCGGTTCGGCACGCGGGTGCCGGTGGTTGTCGGATTGACGTCCATGGTGGTGGGACTCACCGGGATGCTTCTCACGGCGCCGCTGGGATCGCCGCTGCTCGTCGGTACCTTCCTGATTTTCACGGGTTCCGGTGGCTCGATCGCGATGCCGCAGGTCACCGCCGTCGTGCTCGCGAGCGTACCGAGCGAAAAGGCAGGCACCGCAAGCGCAGTCTTCAACACGTTCCGCCAAGTGGGCGGGGCGGTCGCCATCGCAATCTTCGGCGCCCTCATCGCCGACCGCGGCAACTTCGTCCACGGAATGCAGACCAGCTTCATCATCGCGGCGTCGCTTCTCTTCCTCACCGCCCTCGCGAGCCTCTTCATCCACTCGCCGCGCGCCGCCAAAGACTAGGCAGCCGCACCGTGGATTCACGGCCGACAGAAGGGCAAACACAGGATTTGCGCAGGACTTGCCTAATACTTTCCCGCTGAGTTGGAATCCGCTCCTGCCGCATCCATAGGCGGGGCAAGATGGTCCCTGTACGTTTTCCAAGGATGTTCGTTGGGGGCTTTCGGTGTGATACGAGAGAAAGAACGCAACGAGCTGGTGCTGCAGCACTTACCGCTCGTTGGCTATTTGGTGTCGGAGCTCTGCGCGAGAGCTTCTCA
>NZ_MTPV01000013.1:0-51247 GCF_002009585.1 Arthrobacter sp. SRS-W-1-2016
TCGCTTACAACCTTCCTGCCCCCCCCCCTCCCCCCCCCCCCTCCCCCCCCCGCCCGCCCCCCCCCCCCCCCCCCCCCACCACTGTATTTAAGGCAGGATTCCCTTACCAGGCGAGCGATTGGGCCCTGCGTCGGATTTCAGTTTTGCGACCTTCGCGGAGCGCATCGACAGGGCGGCCACGCAGCGACTCATCCGGAGTGAAAAGCCACACAATGAGCTCCTCATCCGTGTACCCGGCATCGCCAAGCACTGCGATGGTGCCTTTCAGGCTATCCACCACATGACCGTCCTGGATAAAGAGGGCAGGAATCGAACGGATATTGCGTTCGCCCACTCTCACAGCCACCACTGCACGCTCATCCAGAAGACCGTGGACCTTGGTGATTGAAACGTTCAGCAGCTCTGCCACATCGGGCAGCGGCAGCCATTCGGAAACGAGGCTTTCTACATTACTCACGGATCAAGATTGCCACGCCCTCGCGCTTTGCGCCTAGCCAGACGGGCAGCAGGGGCCGAATTTGTGCCTTCGAATTGCCCAAGAATCGAATGCGCAGTGATTTCTTGTGCGGAATCGAAAAATGTGAGAGATTCACATTGATCACATTTGCATCACTACTCACTTTAGTAACACTGGCAACAGCGGCATTCCCAACGTCCGCTGCTGAGATGAGGATTGCTCCCATGACGACGCCCCGCTCGCCCAAGAAGACAACGAGCATGCCCATAATTGCGGCCACCACAGCGGCGCTGCCCGCCGTCATGCTCTCTTCACTGGCGCTCGCCCAACCGGCAACCGCGCTTCCGGCGGTCCAAACCCAGAAGATCCCCGCATCATTGGCTGCGGCCATCCAGGCCCAGGCTCAGGCCTCGGCCGTGCCTGCAAACGTCATTCCCGCGTCCGCGGTTGCTGCGACCATTCCGGCCGCCATGCAGCCCATGGCACCCGCCGTTCCGGCCACCTACACCATCGTCCGGGGCGATACCATCAGCGGCATCGCGGCCCGCTACGGGTTGAACACCAACACCGTCCTGCAGCTCAACGGGCTCTCGGCCAACACCATCATCTACCCGGGCCAGCAGATCAAGTTGTCCGGTTCCGGGGCTGCTCCAAGCGCGCCGGCGCCCGCGCCAAGGCCGGCACCCAGCCCGGCGCCGTCGTCGTCGGCTGCCAGCTACACGGTGGTCCCAGGGGACACCCTCGGCGGCATTGCCGCCCGCCACGGCGTCGCGCTGTCCGACGTCTTCAATTGGAACGGCCTCAACGGCCGCTCCATCATCTACCCGGGACAGAAGATCAAGGTGAGCGCGGGAACGAGCGCACCGGCTCCCGCGGCACCGGCCCCGGCCCGCCCTGCGGCGCCGGCGGCACCTGCGCTTGCCAACACCGGCTCGTACACCATCAAATCGGGAGACACCCTGGGCGGCATCGCGAACCGCCTTGGCGTGTCCCTGTCATCGCTGCTGTCGGCCAACAAGCTGTCGATGAACACGATCATCTATCCGGGGCAGAAGCTCGCCATTCCGGGCGCTCCTGCCGCACCGGCCCCTGCTCCCGTCAGCACTCCCTTGGTCCCGAGCACATTCCTGGGCTACCGGTACCCGGACGCTGTGGTCAGTTCAGCCAACGCGAACAAGGCCCTGCTCAATGCGTCCCCGGTCCCCAGCACCGCCCAGATGAAGGGCATCGTGGCTGACACCGCTCGTCGGATGGGAGTGGACCCGTCGTTGGCCATGGCATTCGCCTACCAGGAGTCCGGCTTCAACCAGCGTGCGGTTTCTCCCGCCAACGCCATCGGCACGATGCAGGTCATTCCCTCCTCCGGCGAGTGGGCTTCCGAGTTGGTGGGCCGCAAGCTCAACATCCTGGACCCGTATGACAATGTGACCGCCGGCGTCGCCATTATCCGGGCCCTCGTCAACACAAGCAAGGACCTGCCCACTGCCATCGCAGGGTACTACCAGGGCCAGTACTCGGTGAGCAAGCACGGCATGTACGACGACACCAAGGCCTACGTCGCCTCGATCCTGGCCCTGAAGAAGAACTTCAGCTAAACCACATCGCATAACCCGGGCCCGGATCGCATGTCGATTCGGGCCCGTGTTTTTGCTCAACTAGGATCGTAGGGTGCAGGAACAAGTTTCGGACCATCTCCTCGGATCCCTCGTGGACGGGCGCTACCTGGTGCGGTCGCGCCTTGCAGGCGGCGGAATGTCAACCGTCTATCTCGCCACCGACGAGCGGCTCGATCGCGACGTGGCGCTCAAAGTGCTGCATCCGCACCTGGCCAACGACCAGAACTTCCTGGACCGCCTGCAACGCGAGGCCCGGGCCGCGGCCAGCCTTTCCCACCCGCACGTCGTGGGAGTCCTCGACCAGGGACAGGACGGCCACATTGCCTACATCGTCATGGAGTACATCAAGGGCCACACCCTGCGGGACGTCCTCAACGAGAAGGCAGCGCTTCCGCCCCGGCTGGCCTTCGCACTGATCGATCCCGTCATCGAAGGGCTCGCCGCGGCCCACTCGGCGGGGCTGATCCACCGCGACGTGAAACCGGAGAATGTCCTCATCGCCGACGACGGCCGCATCAAAGTGGGCGATTTCGGCCTGGCCCGGGCGGTCACCGCGACAACCAGCACCGGTGCCCTGATCGGCACCGTCGCGTATTTGGCTCCCGAGCTCGTCCTCGGCAAGCCCGCCGACGCCCGGAGCGACATCTACTCCACAGGCATCATGCTTTACGAAATGCTGACCGGTGGCCAACCCTACGCGGGCGAGGTTCCCATCCAGGTTGCCTACCAGCACGTCAATTCCGCCGTCGCTCCGCCGTCGCGCGCTGTGCCCGGACTTGCCGCGGACGTGGACGAACTCGTCCAGTGGTGCACCGCGAAGGAACCCGAAGAGCGGCCCGTGGACGGTTCGGCACTCCTGTCGGAACTGCGGCATATCCGTACAACGTTGAGCGACGCGCAACTGGACATCAACCCGCCGGCTGCCAAGGCGGCAATTCCGGAAGGCCATCAGGAAGCGGCCGGGGCAACCGCCGTCGTCGCGCCTTTCCACGCCGAACGCACGGAGCCCCTCGAACGGATCGGCCGTCCGACGGAGATCATCTCCAGCCAGCGCAATCCAACCACGGTGCTTCCGCCGTCGCGGTTCTCCCCCGGCGCCACGGCTTTCGACATCCAAGTGCCGCAGGACCGGGAGCCCGAGGCCCCGGACGAAGCCCCGGCGAGCAAACGCGACGTCAAACGGATGGCGCGCCAGGAAGAGAAGGACCGCGTCCGGGCCGCGGCCACGCCGTCGCGCACTTTGCGCGAAGGCAATCCGCGCCGCCGGGCGGTGATCTGGACGATTGTCGTGATTGTCCTGGCGATCCTGGCCACTGCGGCAGGCTGGTTCTTCGGGATGGGGCCCGGCTCGCCCGGAACCATCCCGGACACCAAGAACAAGACAGTGGCTGAGGCACAGCAACTGCTGAGAACCGCCGGCTTCCAATCCGAGCCCAAGGATGTGTACGACGACGACGTCACAGCCGGGTTGGCGGTTGGAACGGAGCCCGCGTCCGGCCAGGTGGTCCGGAAGTTCCAAGCGGTGTCACTTTTCGTCTCGAAGGGCCCACAGTTGTTTCCGCTTGCTTCGATGTCGGGATTGACACTCGACCAGGCCAAGAATGCCCTGGGCGTGGCCGGCATGACACTCGGCCAAGTCACCGGGCAGTATGACGACAAAGTGCCGTCAGGCTCGATCATCTCCCAGTCTCCGCCCCAGGACACCGCAGTCCGCCACGGTACCCCGGTGGCGCTCGTGGTCTCCAAGGGACCGCAGCCCCTCCCCGTTCCCGACGTCCGCGGCATGAACCAGCAACAAGCCGTCCAGGCGATCAGCGACGCCGGATTGACCGCGAAAATTGCGCCGGAACCCGTCAATGACAAGAAGGTCCCCGCAGGCGCCGTGGTCAGCCAGAGCCCCGCCAACGGCACTTTGGTCCGGGGTGACTCTGTCACGTTGACCCTGTCCAAGGGCCCGAAAATGGTGCATGTCCCCAACTTCATCGGCAAGCAGGCAGACGCCGCCCGCAAAGCCCTGGAATCGCTCGGATTCGACGTCAAGGTCAACAACATCCTGGGTGGCTTCTTCGGGACCGTCCGTGACCAGAACCCCGTGGACAGCGATGCGCCGGAGGGTTCCGTCATCACCTTGACAGTGGTGTAGGACGCGCGCAGACAGGAAAGGCGATCCGGAATATTCCGGATCGCCTTTCCTGTCTGCCGTGCACGTCTGGACTACCGCTTGGTGAGCGCCCCGGCTACGAGGAATGCCATTTCGAGCGACTGCATGTGGTTCAGGCGGGGGTCGCACACCGACTCGTAGCGGTCCAGGAAGGCGTCCTGGTCAATGGGATCGGCCCCACCAAGGCATTCCGCGACGTCGTCGCCGGTCATTTCCATGTGCAGGCCACCCGGTACCGTGCCGAGGGCGTGGTGAACTTCGAAGAAGCCGCGGACTTCATCCACGACGTCGTCGAAGTTGCGGGTCTTGTACCCGTTGGGCGAGGTGACCGTGTTCCCGTGCATCGGGTCCGTGACCCAGAGAACCTGGGCGCCCGAGGCAGTGACCTTCTCGACGACGGCGGGCAGCTTCTCGCGGATGTTCTTGGAGCCCATCCGGGTGATGAAGGTGAGGCGGCCAGGCTCGCGGTTCGGGTCCAGCTTGTCAATGAGCCGCAGCGCGTCGTCTCCGGAGGTCCCGGGACCGAGCTTGACGCCGATGGGATTACGCACGCGGGACAGGAAATCCACATGGGCATGGTCGAGCTCGCGCGTGCGCTCACCGATCCAGAGGAAATGCCCTGAGGTGTCGTACGGAAGCCCGGTGCGGGAGTCAATGCGGGTCAGGGCCCGCTCGTAGTCGAGCAACAATGCCTCGTGGCTCGCGAAGAACTCCACGCGCTTGAGGGCTTCGAAATCGGCACCGCAGGATGCCATGAATTTGATGGCTCGGTCGATGTCCCGTGCCAGGGACTCGTAGCGGGCATGGGCGGGGTTTTCGGTGAAGCCCTTGTTCCACAGGTGCACCAGGCGAAGATCGGCGAAACCACCCTGCGTGAAGGCGCGGATGAGGTTCAGCGTGGAAGCCGAGGTGTGGTAGGCCTTCAGCATGCGGCTGGCATCGTGGGCTCGGGATTCCGGGGTGAATTCGTAGCCGTTGACGATGTCGCCGCGATAGGCGGGCAAGGTCACGCCGTCGCGGGTTTCGTCGTTCGACGAACGGGGCTTGGCGAACTGTCCGGCCATGCGGCCCATCTTGATGACTGGCATGGCCGCACCATACGTGAGGACAACGGCCATCTGCAGGATGGTGCGGACCCGGGCACTGATCTTGTCCGCCGTCGCGTCCTCGAAAGTCTCGGCGCAGTCGCCGCCCTGCAACAGGAATGCCTTGCCCTGGGCCGCAGCCGCCAAACGCTCGCGCAATACGTCCACTTCGCCAGCGAAGACCAGCGGCGGAAGCACGGAGAGTTCTTTGACGGAGGCATCGAAGACACCCCTGTCGGTCCAGGTGGGTTGCTGCGAGATAGGCAGCTGGCGCCAATCGTCCAAGCCGGGATAGTTTGCCGCGCCGCTTTGCGCGGTGCTGGTCAGGGGGCTGCCCAGGGAACTGGTCAAGGGGCTCGTCACGGACGGTGCGGGGTTCGCGGATAGCTCAGTCACTCTCCAAGACTAGTTGCCTTGCCCGCTGTTCGGGGCACGGCTTCCGTAACCCTTATTCCACCGCCGTCACACTTTCCCGGCCACCGCGCCGTCGCCGTCCGGCCCCGAACCGTTGCCGGGGAGCCGCCTCCCCTTTTCACCGCCGTCGCGTGGATTCCCTTCGGACCCGCCGGCCGGCTCCGGAAGCTGCCCGGCGAGCCGCTGCTTGACGACGGCGGCGTACTCGTCCACGTATTCCTGCCCGGAGAGCCGCATGAGTTCGTACATGATTTCGTCGGTCACGGCGCGTTGCACGGAATGGTCTTCCTCCTGGCCGTAATACCGGCTGAAGCCCATCGGTTGACCGAAAATGATCCCGATCCGGCGGATATTGGGCAAACGTTTGCCGATGGGCTGGACCTTCTCAGTGCCGATCATCGCCACGGGAACAACGGGCACCCGGGTCTGGAGTGCAAGTTTCGCGACCCCGACTTTGCCCCGGTAGAGCCTGGCGTCGGGACTGCGGGTGCCCTCGGGGTAGATGCCCAGCAGTCCGCCGTCGGCCAGGACGTCCCTGCCGGCCTGCAAGGACAGCTCGGACGCGGCGCCGCCCGAACGGTCCATCGGCAACTGGTTGGTGAGCCGGAAGAACAAGGCCGTAAGCCTTCCTTTGAGCCCGGTGCCCGTAAAGTACTCGGACTTGGCAAGGAAACTGACGCGCCGGGGCACCATCACCGGCATGAAGATCGAGTCCGAAAAGGACAAATGATTGGAAGCGAGAATCGCGGGGCCATCGTGGGGAACATTGTCGAGGCCCTTGACCCAGGGACGGAACAGCAATTTGAGAAGCGGACCCAAAAAGATCCGCTTCATGACCCAATAGAACACGTTGGTTCCTCTCCGGGGCGGCGTCTGCAAGGCGTCCGGACGGTCCCGGTCCGCATTCAGAAGCCACCCTACTCCAGTGAGAAATGTCCCGAACAGTGACACGATGGACTCATCACGGAAAGCAGTGCCGCCAACTTCAGTAGCCTCGGAGTCATTATGAAAACCCTCCCCGATCCCTCGCCGTACGCCAGCGGCTTCACCGGTAGTGGACCCAGCATCGGCGTCGTGATGAGCCACGGCTTCACGGGCAGTCCGCACAGCATGCGCCCTTGGGCGGAGTATCTGGCCGCGGAGGGCTACGCGGTCCGCCTCCCGCTGCTTCCAGGCCATGGGACAACGTGGCAGGACATGGCAGCGAGGCACTGGCAGGAGTGGCACCATGCGGTGGATGCCGCTTATCTCGAGCTACAGGCCGAGTGTGACTTCGTCTTCGCCGCCGGCCTGTCGATGGGAGGAACGCTGGCCCTGCGGATCGCGGCCACGCGGCCCGTGGCCGGCACCGTCGTCGTCAATCCGGGACTGGTGATCGACGACCCGCGCGCCGCCGTGGTCGGCATCCTCAAGCACGTCATGAAATCCACCCCTGCCATCGCCAACGACATCCTCAAACCGGGCATGGATGAAGGAGCGTACCCCAGGACACCGGTTGCCGCCGCGCATGAGTTGAAAAAGATGTACAAGGACACCGTCACCCTGCTGCCCCGGATTTCCGAGCCGGTGCGCGTCTTCCGTTCCTCCGTGGACCACGTGGTTTCGGATCGAAGCATCAGGCAGTTGAAGGAGCGGGTCACGGCTCCGATGGAGTTCAGTACCCTGGAGAACAGCTACCACGTGGCTACGCTGGACAATGATGCTCCGGAGATTTTCCGGGGATCGGCCGAGTTCATCAGGAAGACAATGGCGGGAGTGGCAAGCAGTTCCGCCCCCGCCGGCCAGTCCGGCACCGAGCTCCGGGATTCACCCCATGAATAGGCCGGGGCCCGATTCCCCCGACCAAAGCGCCAACAAGGACGACGACGCCGTCTGGCTCGATCTGGTGGCCCGGCTTGAGTCGATGCCTTCCTCGGCGCTCGACGAAGCGCCGACGGCGGAGACGCCAGCCAGCGATTCCGGAACCGAGACGGGTACGGGTACCGGTCCGCAGGACGTTCCCGGCCGGTCGTCGTCCCGTTCCTTCCAGGACTTCGATCCCCTCGGGTTGTCCAAAAGGGGCGCTCCTGAAGAATCCGGGGGCAGCGGAGCTGCCGGTCCGCGCGACTACGACGTCGACGACGAAAACGGCTTCGTCCCGGAGGAGCCGCCGAGCCTGGCCGGCACCGAACCGCTGACCATGCTCGCTTGGCTCGGAGCCGTGGGCGGCCCGCTTGCCCTGCTGTTCACCGCGATGTTCTGGCGTTCGGCACCGCTCCTGGCTGTGATGGGCATCCTGGCAACCTTCCTGGCCTCCGTTGTGTACCTCATCATGAGGCTGCCCCAGGAAAAAGACGAGAACGACGACGGCGCACGCGTCTGAGCGGGCTGCCGCCCTGCGCATCCCCTCGCGGCTGAGGCTTGCTAGCCGCGTGCCCGGCCGCTGACCCTTGACAGGTCGGCGGCACCGATCATCCCGGCCCGCGGTCCGAGTGCGGCAAGCTTGATGGCGGCCACGGGACGGAAGCCGCGGCCGGTGAGGTTCCGGGCGAAGGCTGTCCGCGCGGGGCCGACAAGAAGCTCACCGGCGTCGCACAGCCCGCCGCCGATCACAAATGTTCCTGGGTCAAGGGCAGCCGCGAGGTTTGCAAGGCCAAGCCCGAGCCAGTGCCCCACTTCTTCCAGGAGCTCCCTCGACGCGGAGTCCCCGGCTTTTGCCCGCTCCGTCACGGTTACGCCCGTGATGTTCCCGGCAGAGCCCCCGGCAGCCTTGAGCAATTCGAAGGCAACCGGTGAATTCCGCAGGGCAAGCTCCCGGGCTTCCCTGCCGAGCGCATTACCGGAAGCATATTGCTCCCAGCAGCCCCGGTTGCCGCATTCACAGCGATGGCCGCCGGGCACCACGATCTGGTGGCCGAACTCCCCCGCTACGCCGAACCGTCCACGCTCCACCCGTCCGTCCATGACCATGGCGCCACCGATGCCTGTGCCGAGCGTGATGCAGACGAGGCGGCTCTCCCCTTGCCCCGCGCCGAAGCGCCATTCGGCCCAGGCAGCAGCGTCGGCGTCGTTGGTGACGAGTACCGGGCGCCTCAACAGGTGCTGCAGGTTTTCACGCAACGGCTCGTTTCGCCAGGCGAGATGCGGGCTGAAAAGCACCGTGCCGCCGTCGAGGTCCATCCAGCCGGCGGCGCCGATCCCCACGGAGGCTATGCGTTGGCTCCTACCCAACTCCTGGACAAGCTCGACGATCACTTGCTCTACTGCCCGGGCGTCATTGCCCGGCGTGGAGCGCCACGCTTCCTCGACCACGCGGCCCGAGGGATCCACAACTCCGGCTGCCACCTTCGTGCCGCCGATGTCGATGCCGATCGCCAAGCCCCTGCGGCCGAGATGGGAACGGCGCGCGGCCCACGGCACCGATTCCCAACGAAGGCCTCCGTGTGTGGAGCCGGCGCGCCGGCCGGTTGCGTTCGAACCGGACCAGGAAATCTTCCGGACTCTTGCCAGGATCTGGTCGTTGGATGAATTCAAGGGCATGTCGCCATCCTATTCCGCGTGCCGCATATGTACTGACATGGACGCTGCGCGGAGGGAACGTTCACACGCCCGCATTGGCGGAATTCCACGCTTCACGTAAAGTTACTCATCAGTAACTTGAGTATCGTGAATTGCGACACACCCATTACTTGGCCGTATAGAGTTAGAGCAGCCCCGCAATGGTCTGTTGATATCGAAGGAGCTATCGTGCGTGAATTCAGTGTTCCGCCCCTGGTGAATGTTGCCCCCGAAACCAACATCACGGACCTCGTGGTTCGTCAGGCCGCCAAGGCGTCCAACCCGGCACTGTTTGCCAAGCTCAACAGCGCCGGCCAATGGCAGGATATCCGGGCAACGGACTTCCTCAAGGACGTGTCGGCCCTCGCCAAGGGACTGATCGCCAACGGCGTCAGCGTGGGTGACCGCGTGGGCATCATGTCCAGGACCCGCTACGAGTGGTCCCTCGTGGACTTCGCCATCTGGTTTGCCGGCGGCATTTCCGTGCCGATCTATGAAACGTCGTCGCCGTCGCAAGTGGCCTGGAACCTCGGCGACTCCGGCGCGGTGGCCGCATTCGCCGAGTCCCCGCACCACGAAGACGTGATCCGGCAGGCCGTTACCGCCGAAGGCCTCGGCTCAGTCGCCCATGTCTGGCAGCTCGAAGGCGGCGGCCTTGACGCACTCCGCAACTCCGGCAGCGCCGTCAGCGACGAGGAACTCGAGGCGCGCCGCAGCAGCGCGGAACTGGCCGACGTCGCCACGATCATCTACACCTCGGGCACCACAGGCCGCCCGAAGGGTTGCGAACTCACGCACGGCAACTTCGTGGAACTCTCGGAGAACGCCCTGGCCTCCCTCGGGAACGTCGTCAACGAGAACGCCAAGACCATCATGTTCCTCCCGCTGGCCCACGTCTTTGCCCGTTTCATCTCGGTCCTGGCCGTCGCCGCGGGGGCCCAAGTGGCGCACACGCCCGATATCAAGAACCTCTTGGCGGACCTGCAGAGCTTCCAGCCCTCCTTCATCCTGGCTGTCCCCCGGGTCTTCGAGAAGGTCTTCAACTCGGCCCTCACCAAGGCGGAGGACGGTGGCAAGGGCGCCATCTTCCACAAGGCCGTGGACACCGCGATCGCCTACTCGAAGGCGCAGCAGTCGGGATCCGTCGGCTTGGTGCTCAGGCTCAAGCACGCAGTCTTCGACCGTTTGGTGTACGGGAAGCTTCGCGCTGCCATGGGTGGCCATGTCAGCCACGCCGTCTCCGGCGGTGGCCCGCTCGGTGAACGGCTGGGCCATTTCTTCCACGGTATCGGCCTGCAGATCCTGGAAGGCTACGGCCTCACGGAGACCACGGCGCCCATATCAGTCAACACCCCGTCCCTGATCAAGATCGGCACGGTGGGGGCGCCGCTCCCCGGCAATGCGGTCAGGATCGCCGACGACGGCGAAATCCTCGCCAAGGGCGTCTGCGTCATGAGGGGCTACTTCAAGCGGGATGACCTTGCCGCGGAAACCTTCGTGGACGGCTGGTTCCGCACGGGTGACATCGGTGAACTGGATGAACAGGGTTTCCTGAAGATCACCGGCCGCAAGAAGGAAATCATCGTCACCGCCAGCGGCAAGAACGTGGTGCCGGCCCTGCTGGAGGACCAGATCCGCGCGGACGCGCTGGTGTCCCAAGTCCTCGTCATCGGCGACAACCGGCCCTTCATCGGCGCGCTGGTCACCCTCGACGAGGAAGCCCTGCCCGGCTGGCTGGAGCGCCATGGCCTTCCCTCATCCACGACGACGACCGCTGCCGCGGACAACGCCCTTGTCCGGGCGGCGGTCCAGGAATTGATCAGCCACGCGAATCAGTCCGTCTCGCATGCGGAGGCCATCAAGTCGTTCCGGATCGTGCCGTCCGACTTCACCGAGGCTTCCGGCCACCTCACGCCGTCGCTGAAGGTCAAGCGCGCCCAGGTCATGAAGGACTTCGACGCCGTGATCGAGGAAATGTACTCGGCGCCCAAGGCGTCCTGACGCGCCACACGCGACGCATCGGTCAAAGCAATGAAGGAAGGTCCCGGGCTTTAGCCCGGGACCTTCCTTCATGTGTGCTCCACGGAGGAGCGGGCCGCTATTCGACCACGATCAGCAGATCGCCGCCCTGGACCTGCTCCACGTTGTTGATGGCGAGGCGCGAGACCGTGCCGGCCACCGGCGTCGTGATGGACGCCTCCATCTTCATTGCCTCGATAGTGGCGACGGTGTCGCCGGCCTTGACGGTGTCCCCGGCTTTGACAGTCAGCGTCACGGCGCCGGCGAACGGCGCTGCGACCTGGCCGGGCTGGGACGCATCCGCCTTCTCCGCCGCCTTCACGTTGCTGACGACGGACTTGTCGCGGACCACCACGGGGCGGGACTGGCCGTTGAGCTTGCACATGACGGTGCGCATGCCCTTTTCGTCAGGCTCCGAGACTGCTTCCAGGGAAGCGATCAGGCGCACGCCCTTTTCGAGCTCCATGACGTGTTCGGTACCGAGCTGGAGACCGTAGAGGTAGTCGCGGGTATCGAGCACCGACAGGTTGCCGTAGGTATCCACGCTCTTGAGGTAGTCCTTGGTGGGGCCCGCGAACAGCAACCGGTTCAGGGTCCTCTGGCGGGACTTCGAATCACCCTTGAGCGCCGCGCTGTCTTCGGCGCTCAATTCGACGTCGCGGACCTTGATGCTGCGGCCCTGGAGCGCCTTGGTGCGGAACGGCTCCGGCCATCCTCCGGGAGGATCTCCCAGTTCACCCGACAGGAAGCCGATGACGGAGTCCGGGATGTCGTAGTTCTGCGGGTTCTCGTTGAAGTCCGCAGGATCCGCATGGATTCCCACGAGGTGCAGGGCGAGATCACCGACCACCTTGGACGACGGCGTGACCTTCACCAAACGGCCCAGAATACGGTCCGCGGCGGTGTACATGTCCTCAATGGCCTCGAAACGCTCGCCAAGGCCGAGCGCGATGGCCTGCTGGCGCAGGTTGGACAGCTGGCCGCCCGGGATTTCGTGCTGGTAGACCCGGCCCGTAGGACCGGGAAGCCCGGATTCGAACGGTGCGTAGACCCGCCGGACCGCCTCCCAATAGGGCTCCATGGAGCTCACGCTGGCCAGGCTGAGCCCGGTATCGCGCGGCGTGTGTGCCAATGCGGCCACGAGGGCCGACGCCGACGGCTGGCTCGTGGTACCCGCCAGGGACGCTGACGCGACGTCGACGGCGTCCACGCCGGCGTCCACAGCCGCCAGCAAGGTGGCCAGTTGGCCGCCTGCGGTGTCGTGGGTGTGCAGGTGGACAGGCAGGTCGAAGCGTTCGCGCAAGGCGCTGACAAGCTTGGCTGCGGCCGCCGGGCGAAGCAGTCCGGCCATGTCCTTGATGGCGAGGATGTGCGCACCGGCGTCGACGATCTTCTGGGCGAGGTCCAGGTAGTAGTCGAGGGTGTACAGGGTCTCGTTCGGGTCGAGGAGATCGCCGGTGTAGCAGAGTGCCACCTCAGCTACCGCGGTGCCGGTGGCCCGCACTGCGCGGATGGCCGGAGCCATCTGGTTGACGTCGTTGAGGGCGTCGAAGATGCGGAAGATGTCGATGCCCGTTGCCGCGGCCTCGTTGACGAATGCCTCGGTGACTTCCTCCGGGTAGGGCGTGTACCCGACCGTGTTGCGGCCACGCAGCAGCATCTGCAGGCAGACATTGGGCAGGGCCTTGCGCAGGGCGGCCAGCCGGTCCCAGGGATCCTCGCCGAGGAAGCGCAAGGCGACGTCGTAGGTGGCCCCGCCCCAGGCTTCGACCGACAGCAGCTCGGGCAGCAGCGCGGAGACCGCAGGGCCGGCCGCGACGAGGTCGCGGGTACGGACACGGGTGGCGAGCAGCGACTGGTGCGCGTCGCGGAATGTTGTGTCGGTGACGGCGACGGCGGTCTGTTCGCGCAGCGCCTTCGCAAAGCCAACGGGACCAAGCTCCTGCAGCTTCTGGCGCGAACCGGCCGGTGCAACGATCCCTGCAACCGAAGGGAGCTTGGCCGCGGGATCCGTGTGGACTTTGAGTTCGCCGTTGGGCTTGTTGACCGTCACGTCGGCCAACCAGGTCAGCAGCTTGGTTCCGCGGTCCGCGGAGACGTGGGACTTCAGCAGTTCAGGGCGTTTGTCGATGAAGTCGGTCGCCACGTTGCCGGCAATGAAGTCGGGGTCCGCGAGGACGGCCTGGAGGAAGGGGATGTTGGTGGACACGCCACGGATCCGGAACTCGGCCAGACCGCGCCGGGCACGGGCCACTGCGGCCGGGTAGTCGCGTCCGCGGCAGGTCAGCTTGACCAACATGGAGTCGAAGTGCGGGCTGATCTCGGCACCCGAGTAGACCGTGCCGCCGTCGAGACGGACACCGGCGCCGCCGGCCGAACGGTAGCCGGTGATCTTTCCGACGTCGGGCCGGAAGCCATTGGCGGGATCTTCCGTGGTGATGCGGCACTGCAGGGCGGCGCCCTTGATGGATACCGACTCCTGGCTCAAGCCGAGGTCTGCGAGTGTCTCGCCCGAGGCAATGCGCATCTGCGCCTGGACGAGGTCCACGTCCGTGATTTCCTCGGTGACCGTGTGCTCAACCTGGATGCGCGGGTTCATCTCGATGAAGACGTGCTGGCCGGCCCGTTCGCCCTCGGTGTCCACGAGGAACTCGACCGTTCCGGCGTTGACGTAGTTCAGGGCCTTGGCGAAAGCCACAGCATCCCGGTAGAGGGCCTGGCGGATTGACTCGTCCAGGTTGGGAGCCGGAGCGATTTCCACGACTTTCTGGTGGCGGCGCTGCAGGGAGCAGTCGCGCTCGAAGAGATGCATGACATTGCCCTCGGCGTCCGCCAGGATCTGCACCTCGATGTGACGGGGACGCAGCACGGCCTGCTCCAGGAACATGGTGGGATCGCCGAACGCGGCGTCCGCCTCGCGCATGGCCGACTGGAGGGCTTCCGGAAGGTCCTCGCGGGTCTCCACCCGGCGCATGCCGCGGCCGCCGCCACCGGCGACGGCCTTGGCGAAGATCGGGAATCCGACCTCGTCCGCCGCGGCGATGAGCTCGTCGATGTCGCGGGACGGCGCACTCGACTTCAAGACCGGCACGCCCGCCTTGCGGGCGGCCTCGAGAGCGGCGACCTTGTTGCCCGCGAGCTCAAGCACCTCCGCCGGAGGGCCGACAAACGTGATGCCCGCCTCTTGGGCTGCCCGGGCGAGGTCAGGGTTTTCCGACAGGAATCCGTAGCCCGGGTAGATTGCGTCCGCACCCGCTTCCTTGGCGACCCGGACGATTTCATCCACGTCCAGGTAAGCGCGGACCGGATGACCCTCCTTGCCAATCAGATAGGCCTCATCAGCCTTCTGACGGTGGATCGAATTGCGATCCTCATACGGGAAGACCGCTACGGTCTTGGCGCCGAGTTCGTAGCCGGCGCGGAAGGCCCTGATCGCGATTTCGCCGCGATTAGCCACCAGAATCTTGGAAAACATGCTTCTCCTGCATCATTGCGGGTGTAACGGTCGGTGGTCACAGTGTGTAAGACCTCCATACCCAAACACAAATCTTTGTGGTGACTGTCACACGGGAATTCGTCACGAGCAGTGTACCTTCGCGCACGATGCAGTTTCACGTGCTAAAAGCTGATCGACTTCGGACGGCCCAAGCCGTTCCGGGCCGATAAGGCAGGAAACAGCGGCCACTCAACATATGATGTTGAAGGGCAGCGGCAGAGCCCCGGTTCCGGCAAGGCCGGAACACAAGCACCGCGACACGGCAACCGGCGTTAGGTTTTGGGTTTTCAAGTGCAAGTAGTCAGCATCAGCAGCCTCAAAGGCGGCGTGGGCAAGACATCCGTCACCACTGGGCTAGCCTCGGCCGCATTGGCCGCAGGGATCCCCACCCTTGTCGTGGACCTGGATCCCCACGCGGACGCCACCACGGCCCTCGGCGTCCAGGCCGGCGAGCAACTCGACATTGGCCGCATGCTGAAGAACCCCCGCAAGGCGAGGCTCTTGGACAACGTGGTCAGCAGCGGCTGGGTTGACCACCCCCGCGGCAATGGCGGAGGGACGGCCCTTGATGTCGCCGTCGGATCCGCCTACACCGGAATCTACGATCGGCCGGACCTTGGGCGCCGCGATCTCCGCCGCCTGACGGCAGTCCTTGCCGCGGCCGAAAAGTACGAGCTGGTACTCGTGGACTGTCCGCCGTCCCTCAACGGCCTCACACGCATGGCCTGGACCGCGAGTGACCGCGTGGTCCTCGTCGCCGAACCGGGGCTCTTTTCGGTAGCCGGCACGGAACGCACCATGCGCGCCATCCAACTGTTCCGCCAGGAGTTCGCCCCCCAGCTGGCCCCGGCAGGGATCGTTGCCAACCGCGTCCGTCCCGCCTCGTCCGAGCACACCTTCCGCCTCGCCGAGATGGAATCCATGTTCGGCGAGCTCCTGCTGGCACCGCACATTCCGGAGCAGGCCAACTGGCAGCAAATCCAGGGGGCCGCCCACGCAGTTCACCACTGGCCGGGCGACTCCGCCAAGAACACCGCCAAGCTGTTCGACACGCTTCTGGCGAATATGTTGTCCTCCCACAACGGCACGCGGGACCGCCGCAAACGCTGACGGGAGTCCTCGGGGCAGAAGCCGCCCTTTCGAGATCATCGATCGTCGAGAAAAGCCAATGGAGCCGCCTTCCTGTTGGAAGGCGGCTCCATTGGTCTTCAGTGGCATCTTCTGTGGCCGCTGGCGGCAAACCCGACGGCGGTTCAGCCCGTCCGGCGCGCGGAGCGGCGCTTACTGAGTTCGTCGTCCGGAAATGACTGTTCTGCGGCGTGTTCGCTCGGAAGGGCGGCAAGGCTGCCCTCGACTTCGCGCCACACGCGGCCTACCGCGATGCCGAATACGCCCTGGCCGCCCTGCACCAGGTCAATGACTTCGTCCGCGGAAGTACATTCATAGACGCTCGCGCCGTCGCTCATGAGCGTGATCTGCGCCAGGTCTTCCACTCCCCGTTCGCGCAAATGTTCAACGGCCGTGCGGATCTGCTGAAGGGACACACCTGTATCCAGCAGGCGCTTGACGACCTTGAGTACCAGGATGTCCCGGAAGCCATACAGGCGCTGCGATCCGGAACCGGCGGCGCCCCGCACTGCGGGTTCAACAAGTCCAGTACGTGCCCAGTAGTCCAGCTGACGGTAGGTAATCCCTGCCGCCTTGCACGCGGTGGGGCCACGGTAGCCGGCATCTTCGTCCAGGACCGGAAGGTCCTCGGTGAAAAGCAGACCCTGGGCACCGCTTGCGGGTACAGCAACGCCTGTCGAGGCCTGCTTTAGCTCGCCTGCTTCGCCTTTGGGACTCACGTGACCCTCCTTGTCAGAAATTCCCTTGGGGATGGTGCATACGGGGGCAACACGAAAAGGGGAAATGCACTCGTGTAATTTCAACGCGTCCGCACCTTTCAGTGTGACCTGCGCGGGTCCTGTACGCAACGGGAACTTGATATCTTCGACGTTAGGCGTGCCGGGGCCTCAGGTCAAAGACGTCCGGGCCCTTTTCGGATCGTGTCGAAACTTTCATCCTCCACTTTAACCTTAGGCTACCTTCAGCCTTCGAAATCCTCAGGCTCCACATCGTCCAGGAACTCCCGGAATCGGCGCAATTCCCGCTCTTCGTCAACTTCGGGACCCGGTTCGGCGTCTTCGCCTTCGTCGTGTTCCGTGATCCTGACGCCGGCTTCGTCCATCACGGCGTCGGCACACCAGATGCGGCATTTCGCCCGCAACGCAAGCGCCAGCGCGTCGGAAGCGCGGGAACTCACCACAGTGCCGTCGTCGAACTGGAGCTGGCCGTAGAAGATATTGTCCTCGACCGCCACGATGTTCACGCTGATGATCGTGTGGCCCAGCGCCTCCACGACGTCGATCATCAAATCGTGGGTCATGGGCCGGGGCGGCACCACGCCTTGTTGAGCCAGGGCGATGGCGCTGGCTTCGGGCGTGCCGATCCAAATGGGAACATGGCGTTCCCCGTGCATCTCACGCAAGAGGACCAAGGGCTGGTTTGAAGGCAGTTCAATCCGCACTCCAACGATCTCGACCTCAATCATCATGCATCCATACGGGAGATACGGTCCTGCACCAAAGCTCGATGCAGGCTGAGGCAGAGTTCGCTGATTTCCCGGGCGGCTTCGG
Source organism: Arthrobacter sp. SRS-W-1-2016 (assembly GCF_002009585.1). Lineage (NCBI taxonomy): Bacteria > Bacillati > Actinomycetota > Actinomycetes > Micrococcales > Micrococcaceae > Arthrobacter > Arthrobacter sp. SRS-W-1-2016. The sequence continues at coordinate 17,464 of NZ_MTPV01000013.1, forward strand.
CAGCCCGGGATTGCGATGCCGCATCCTTGCGGGACGTCAAGGGAGCGACAACACGTTCCACCAAGCCGAACTCGCGCTCAGCTGCCGCCTGGAAGGGACGGAGGTGCCGCGGTTCAAGTCCGTGGCTTTCAAGTTGGACACACGCGCGCGCCACTTGGAGGGCGTGTTCGTCGAATTTGCCGTTGACGTGACTGATGAGCCCATAACTGAGGAGTGACTGCAGGAGCGGAACGCTGGCGCCGGATTCCGTCCGCAGCTGTTCCTCGCTCAGGGCACGTGCGCGGCCCTGCAGCTCGGCCGCGAGTTCATCCGAGACAATACGGGGGGAAACCGACACCCCCGGCGGGAGGTTTTCGGGGCGCTCTCCACGGTCGATCGCGTCGAGGTAGTCCTTGATGACTTTGAGGGGCAGGTACTGGTCACGCTGGAGGGACAGCACGAAGCGCAGGCGTTCGACGTCGCTTTCGGCGTATTGCCGGTAACCGGCGGGCGTACGCTTCGGATTGATCAGTCCCTTTTCCTCAAGAAAACGGATCTTGGACGCCGTCATGGTAGGAAAGTCGTCGCTGAGTTGCGCGAGGACCTCTCCGATGTTGAGGACCTGCGGTCCTCGCCGTTCCGGCTGGGGCAGTGCCACAGGCGTACCCGGAATCAGTCTTGGCCTGCTGCGCGGGCAGGGCTCAGGTAGTAGGTGAGGCGGAACTTGCCGATCTGAACCTCGCTGCCGTTCTTGAGCAGCACGTTGTCCACCCGGTCCTGGTTGACATAGGTGCCGTTGAGGCTGCCGGTGTCGACGACTTCGAAGCCCTCGGGGGTGCGTACGAATTCCACGTGCTTCCGCGAAACCGTCACGTCATCCAGGAAGATGTCCGCATCCGGGTGTCGGCCGGCAGTGGTGGTGTCCGAGTCCAGGAGGAACCGCGCACCAGCGTTGGGGCCGGTGTGGGCAATGAGCAAGGCCGAGCCAGGAGGCAATGCCTTCACCGCGGCGCGTTCCTCGGCTGCCAGAGGCGGGCGGTCATCCGGCTCGTGATGGCGCACCGGGGTGAGCTGGATCGAGGTGGTCTCCGAGGTTGGCTGTCCTACAGCACCGTGCTCGTCCCGGGCGTGGTTCCGCTTACCGCCAACCATGGAATTCCTCCTCATCCGCCGGCCGTTGTCACCAACTGCCGGTTACGCAACTGCCCGGTTCCCCCGGGCCAAACAGGTCGCTGGCCCGCCGCCGTCGCTCCCCTGTTCCGGGGAGAACCGACTTGGCGGGCCAGATACCATTTAGCCTACCTGTTGTTCGTACTCTGATGCACTGAGAAGGGTCTCGATGGCGTCAGCTTCCGAAAGCTTTACTTCGAACAGCCAGCCGTCACCGTAGGGATCCGAGTTGATCAGGGCAGAGTCGGTGTCGAGAGCCTCGTTGCGGGAGACAATTTCGCCGCTGACCGGGGCGTATATGTCGCTCACGCTCTTCGTGGATTCCACTTCACCCACGACGTCGTTGCCCTTCACCGTAGTGCCGGGCTCGGGGAGCTGGGCATAGACGACATCGCCGAGGGCATCCTGGGCGAAGTCCGTGATGCCGACGCGCACGACGCCGTCTGCATTCGGGGCGCTGACCCATTCATGTTCGGCGGTGTAGGAAAGATCGGCAGGAATGTTGCTCATGAGTCGCCTTTCATCGGGACATTTCGGACCACGACGGCGGCCCGGTCATCCGGCCACCGCTGAAAGTATAAGCACATCCATGCCCCCTCCCCACAGGTGTCTGGAATGATTGGAAGCAGACTCGAGACGCATATTCCTGCACCGCCGTCGAAGGAGCGCGATCATGCCGGAGCTGCCCGAAATTACTGCCCTGGGCGACTTTCTGGACGAGAAGCTGGCCGGGGCCCAGCTCACGCAGGTATTGCTCGCATCGGCGTTCCCCCTGAAGATAGCGGATGTTCCCCACGAATCCCTGGTCGGGCGGACCGTCGAATCCGTCGGACGGCGGGGCAAATTCCTCGTTTTCGAGATCGCTCCCGAGGCTCCGGACAGCGGAGGCTTTGCAGAGCCCCTGTACGTGATCGTCAGTTTCGCGAAGTCCGGCTGGCTCACCTTCTCGGACAAGCAGCCCGGTAGCCAAGCACCTGCTGTGGGCGGATATTTCGCGGCGCAGTTGGACTTTTCCAACGATGGCAGCGATTTTGGCATCACCCTGACCGACACCGGAACGTGGAAGGGATTGGCCATCTTCATCGTTCGCGAGCCGGCGGACGTCCATGGCATTGCGGAGCTGGGGCCGGATCCCCTTGACCCCGCCTTCGGCCTGGACGAGTTCAGCCGGCTTTTCACGCACCGGCAGCAGGTCAAGGGGCTCCTGAAGAACCAGAAGCTTATGGCGGGTATCGGGAACGCCTACAGTGACGAAATCCTCCATGCGGCGAAGCTCTCTCCCGTTGCCCACGCTTCTTCGTTGGACCCGGACGCACTGAAGCGTCTCTTCACCACGATGCAGGACATTCTCACGGGTGCCATCAGGGGGCTGTCGGGCAAGAAACCGGAAGACCTGAAGGCGGCCAAGAAAGCCTCGATGAGCGTGCATGGCAGGACCGGCGAGCCTTGCCCGGCCTGCGGGGACACTGTGCGCGAGGTTGCCTTCGTGGGGACTTCGCTGCAGTACTGCCCTACGTGCCAGACCAACGGCGAGATCCTGGCCAAACGCCGTTCGGGCGAAGACTGATCCTGAGGGACCTGCTTTTCGCTAGGCGACCGGCGCCTCCTCAGGTTCGCGTACGACGTCGGGGGCTGCTTGCTGCGCGGAAGCTGGCTGCTCCGCTCCCCCGCGCCGGGCGGCTGCCGCGGCGGCAATCATGACGAGCAGGGCCGCTACGGTGATGGCGGCACCGGCCCAGATCGGCGAGGTGTACCCCAGGCCCATGGTGATGGTGATGCCGCCCAGCCAGGCGCCGAGGGCGTTGCCCAGGTTGAAGGCGCCGATATTCGCGCCGGAGGCGAGGGTGGGTGCGGTGGCGGCAAAGTGCATGACGCGCATCTGCAGTCCCGGAACGGTGGCGAAGCCGAATCCGCCCATGAGTGCCAGCGAGAACAGGGTGGCCACCGGGCTCGCGGCGGTGAGTCCGAAGAACACGAGCACGAGCACCAGCCCCGCGAGGATGACAGTGAGCGTTTTGTCGATGGATTTGTCGGCCGCTTTGCCGCCGGCGATGTTGCCGACGAACAGCCCGGCGCCAAACAGGACCAGCAGCCACGGGACGGCGCGGGGATCGAACCCGGAGACGTCGGTCAGGGTGAAGGCAATGTAGGTGAAGGCACCGAACATGCCGCCGAATCCGAGAATTGTGACGATAATCGACAGCCAGACCTGGCCGGACTTGAACGCTCCGAGCTCGCTGCGGAGGCTGCTGGCGACTGCCCCTTCTTTAGTGCGCGGGACCATGAGGGCGATGCCGATGAGGGCGACGACGCCGATGATCGTGATGGCCCAGAAGGTGGACCGCCAGCCGAGGTTCTGGCCAAGGAAGGTTCCGAAGGGCACGCCCAGCACGTTCGCGGCGGTGAGGCCCGTGAACATGATGGCAATGGCTCCCGCCTTTTTGTGGGCCGGGACCAGGCCTGCCGCGACCACTGAGCCGATGCCGAAGAAGGCTCCATGGCAGAGCGCTGCGACAATGCGTCCGATCAGCATTGCCTGGTAGCTGTCCGCGATGGCGGACAGGAAATTGCCCGCGATGAACAGGACGAGGAGCCCGATCAGCACAGGCTTGCGGGGCAAGCGGGTGACGGCCGCTGTAACCAGGAGGGCGCCGACAACGACGCTCAGCGCATAGCCGGTGATGAACCAGCCGGCGGCCGCTTCGCTGACTCCGAAGTCGGTGGCAATTTCTGGCAAGAGGCCCATGATGACGAATTCGGTCAAGCCAATGCCGAATCCGCCGAGGGCAAGGGCGATCAACCCTGCGGGCATGTTGTTGCTCCTTTGTGGGGATGGATTCCCGTGAGACTGGAAGTGCGTCGCCGAGAACCGTAGAATATTAGTTGCAGACGCTGCATATATAGTTGCACACGCCATGTAATTGCGCAAGCAACTACTTTTGCGTGCGTCTGGTTTCTTCATCGATCGGCAGGAGTTACGGGAGACATGGGCATCAAGGACGACGCCGTTGAGGTGCGGGCGCAGGGGTGGCGGACTCTCGCGGCGCTGCACGGCAACATCGAGGCAGCACTGGAGAAGGCGTTGCAGTCCGCCGCGGATCTTTCCGTAGTCGAGTACACGGTGCTGGACGCGCTGAGCCGCCAGGACGGCTGGCACATGCGGATGCAGCAGCTCGCCAGGGCCACGGCGCTTTCCAGCAGCGCCACGACGCGTTTGGTGAACCGACTCGAAGACCGGGGGCTGCTGACCAGGATCCTGTGCGCCGACGACCGGCGAGGGATCTACACGGAACTCACCGAGGCCGGCCAGAAGCTGTTACTGGCCGCCAGGCCCGTGCATGACGAAACCCTCGCGGAGTCCCTGACGGCCGCAGAATCGGTGCCCGAGCTTGAGCCCCTGGTGAAGGCGTTGGGGGCGTTGCAGGGGGCTTGAGGGCGTTAGACCTTCTTGACCACGCTTGACTTGAGCTGCATGGGTCCGAATCCGTCCACCTTGCAGTCGATATCGTGATCCCCCACGCCGTTCACGAGGCGGATGTTGCGGACCTTGGTGCCGACCTTGATGGCCGTGGCGCTCCCCTTGACCTTGAGGTCCTTGATCACCGTCACGGTATCCCCGTCTGAGAGGACGTTGCCCACGGCGTCCTTGATCTCCGTTGACTCGGCTTCCGCTTCGTCAGAAGCCGCCGGCGCCCATTCGTGCGCGCACTCGGGGCAGACCAGCAAGGCACCCATCTCGTAGGTGTATCCGCTGGCGCATTCGGGGCAAGGGGGAAGTGTTTCGCTCACCGTCCAATGATAGATGGAGGCGGTCCAACACGGAGACGTAGACCCGGACACACGGAGACGCCCGGGGTCGAACACGGAGACGGCGACCCGGGCACACGGAGACGCCCGGCGAGAACCCCGGAATCTCGCGGAATTGAACACGTAGATGGGAACTGGAGACCACTTAATTCTTGAGTTTGACCACTGAGAGACCACATTTCGGCCATATATTGCCAATGCCCAAGACATCGAAAGTTGGTGCATGAACCGTGCAGTTGCCTACATGGGGCCTCGTGCTGGGATGGCTGGTCGTCGGCATATATCTTCGCTCGCCCAGGCTCTTCGCCCTGATGACAGTCTGCGCCCTACCTGGGCTGGCGGCGCGTGCAATGTCGACAATTCTCGCCGAACCCTTGCATTTGACGGCAAGCCAACAGACCGGGCTGAGCGTCTTCTCTTCTATCTGGATCTACCTGACGCTGATCCTTTCCGTAGGTATCCGGCGAATGACTGGGCCAAGCTGAGGCGCCGGCCCCACCTCCGAGGTTGCAAGTCTCAAGACGTGTGGGCGCCGCCCTGACCTTCTTTGGTTTGGGAAATCGCTTACGACACGGCGGGTCACGTCATTTCCACGCTCTGGCCCTTCAAACAAGGTCAGGACGGCGAGGTCAGATCGGGAGAATCATGTGGACGGCGTCGATTTTGCCGGATCATTCTGTTCGCCGACGTTTCCGGTCCCGTGATTCCGCAGATCCATTCGAATGATTGAGCAGAATCCAACGCGCACTCAAAGCCACACCAACGATTAAACGCAAAAATCCCGGGAACCCATAGGTTCCCGGGACTTTGCTATCCATACCTTGCGGTCGGGCTGACAGGATTTGAACCTGCGACCCCTTGACCCCCAGTCAAGTGCGCTACCAAGCTGCGCTACAGCCCGTCAGTCCTGCCGTTCTCCGCCTAGGTTTTCACCTAAGCAGTCCGGCCGAACCACCTCAAAAAGCTTACACGATGTTCGAGGTTCCCAATGACACCTTGGCGGGTGTCATCTGTGATGCGCGTCTCAATTAGCGCTTCTTGCCGCGCTTTTCACGGACGCGCATGTTGACCTCGATCGGCGTGCCGTCGAAGCCGAAGGTTTCGCGCAGCCGGCGGGTGATGAACCGGCGGTATCCGGGGTCCAGGAAGCCCGTGGTGAAGAGCACGAACTTCGGCGGACGGCTGGACGCCTGGGTGCCGAACAGGATGCGGGGCTGCTTGCCGCCGCGGACCGGGTGCGGGTGGGCAGCCACGAGCTCGCCCAGGAACGCATTCAAGCGACCCGTGGGGATGCGCTTGTCCCAGCTCTCCAAAGCGAGGTCCAGTGCGGGCACCAGGCGGTCCTTGTGCCAGCCGGTCTTGGCGGAGATGTTGACTCGCGGAGCCCATTCAACGTGTGCCAGGTCCTGCTCGATTTCACGCTCAAGGTAGCGGCGGCGTTCGTCGTCGAGCAGGTCCCACTTGTTGAACGCGAGCACCAGCGCGCGGCCGGACTCGATGGCGAGCTGCAGGATGCGGACATCCTGCTCGCTGAGCACCTCGTCGACGGCCAGGAGCACGACGGCGACCTCCGCCTTTTCGAGCGCGGCCTGCGTACGCAGGGAGGCGTAGAAGTCCGCGCCCTGGGCCATGTGCTGGCGGCGTCGGATGCCTGCGGTGTCCACGAAGCGCCAGGTGCGGCCACCGAGTTCGATGAACTCGTCCACGGGATCGCGGGTGGTCCCGGCGAGGGGATCAACGACGACGCGCTCGGAGCCGGCCAGCTTGTTCAGCAAGGAGGACTTGCCGACGTTCGGGCGGCCGATGAGGGCGATGCGGCGGGGACCACCTGAGCGCTCGACGCCTTCGACGGTGGAGAACTCCGGCAGGGTGTCCATGACGTGGTCCAGGAGGTCGGCAACGCCGCGGCCATGGAGGGCGGACACCGGGTACGGCTCGCCGAAGCCCAGGCCCCAAAGCGTTGCCGAGTCGGCCTCCTGCGCAAAGTCGTCAACCTTGTTGGCCACCATGATGACCGGCTTCTTCGACTTGCGGAGCATCTTCATGACGCCTTCGTCCGTGGCGGTGGCGCCCACGGCGGAGTCCACCACGAAGAGCACGGCGTCAGCCAGTTCCACGGCCATCTCGGCCTGCTCGGCGACGCGGGCGTGGATGCCCCTGGCATCGTGCTCCCAGCCACCGGTGTCCACCAGCGTGAAGTTGCGGCCGTTCCAGTGAGCCGAGTACATGACACGGTCACGGGTAACCCCGGGGGTGTCCTCGACCACGGCCTCGCGGCGGCCGAGGATGCGGTTCACCAGCGTGGACTTACCGACGTTGGGGCGGCCAATGATGGCCAGGACCGGGTCAAGCTTGAGGGGGCCGTCTTCGCCTTCGTCGTCGTAGAGTCCGCTCAGCAGGGCTGCGTCGTCCTCGTCGAGGTCGTAGTCTTCCAGGCCTGCGCGGAGGGAGGCTGCGCGGAGTTCGGCTTCGTCGTCGTCCAGGGCGGCGAGGTTTTCAGCCACCTGGTCGGTGCCGGTGGGCGTGTATTCGTCGTCGCCGGCTCCGATGTTGCCGGATTTGTGAGTCGTATCGCTCATTGCACTTTCCTTAGTGGTGATCTGCCGGCGTCCCGGCTACTTCTTCTTGGCGGTGCTGCATTGGCTGTGGGCCGGCGCATTAGTCCCTCGGAAGGGACTGACCGGTGGTCTTGACGGCATCCTGGACGTGTCCAGCCAGCGCAGCGCGGATCTCCGCAGCCGCCCTGTCCATTGAAACACGCCCCGACTCGCCATTTCTGCGGGTCACATTGAAGGGGGCTCCGAAACTGACCTGCAGCTGGCGGCGCAGCCTCGGAATGTGATCACGGTGTTCGTCTCCGATCCGCGTTCCGAGGATGGCCACGGGAATCACTGTGGCTCCGGTCATCAGCGCGAGCCATGCGACGCCGTTGCTGATGTTGCCGGCGGTGCCGCTTCCCCGCGTTCCTTCGGGGAGAATCCCCACGCAACGGCCGGCGTCGAGCACTTTCTTTCCGAGCTGGAGCGCCGAGCGGTCGCCCGAGCGGTCGATGGAAATCTGTCCCGACGCACGAAGCACCTTTCCCAGGAACCCCTTGAACATCTCTTTCTTGACCAGGATGTGCATGGGCCGTGGAGCCGCGCCGAACATCACCGGCCCGTCCAGGAAGCTGATGTGGTTGCCCGCAAAAATGACCGGGCCGGATTTGGGAACATTGGAGCGTCCCGTGATCGCGGTCCGGTACAGGACATGGTCCAACAGCCAGCCAACAGGCCGGCTCCAGATCATGGTCCAGCGTGCCGGGAGCCGGGGCTCAGTCACCGTAGATGACCTTGCCCACAATGCTCAGCGCCGTTTCGACCGTTTGTTCGAAGTCCAGCTCCGAGGAATCCAGGGTGACCACGCCGTCGGCCGCCTGCGTGAAGTTCACCACGGTGGAGTCCTTGGCATCGCGGTGGATCACTTGGGCGGCCAGCTGCTCGTGGCTCTGCGTTCCGCCCAACTGGAGGCCGCGTCGCCGCAGCCTCGCTTCCTCGCTGGCGGTCAGCAGCATGCGGACCTCCGCAGAGGGCGCGACGACGGTGGTGATGTCCCGTCCCTCCACCACCATGCGGCGGTGGTGCTGTTCGATCAGCTGGCGCTGGCGGCGAATCAACTCGTTGCGGGCACCCAGCGTGGTTGCCACTGCGCTGACGGATGACGAGATCCTCGGTTCACGGATTTCCTCAGTGATGTCCACCCCGGCAACGCTGACGTATTCGGCGTTGGCGCTGGTGCTGAGTTCCAGCGGCAGGTCCTTTGAGGCCTGCTCGACGGCGGCGCCGTCGCTGAGGTCGATGCCGGTCTTGAGGCAGTACCAAGTCAACGCACGGTACATGGCACCCGTGTCGAGATAGGCGAGCTTCAAGCGCCGGGCCACTTCCTTGCTCACGCTGGATTTGCCGGATCCTGACGGGCCGTCGATGGCGACGACGAGCGGCTTGCCCGGACGAACTACGGTCTCCGGGCCGAAAAGTTCACGTGTCATTACTGGAGTACCCGCCATCCACGGTCGGTCAAGGCTTCAACAAGGAGGTCATGTTTGTTCGGCATGACGGAGAGTTCCACCATGCCAACGTTCTGCCCTGACGAGTGATCCAGGCGGAGATCTTCAACGTTGACGCCGATCTCACCGATCTCCGTCAACAGCCTGGCGATCTGCCCGGGCCGGTCGTCTACCAGAACTGTAAGCCATGAATATGCCTGCGGGGGTCCGCCGTGCTTTCCCGGGATCCTGGCCTGCCCCGCGTTGCCCTCGCTGATGAGCTGGGCAAGGTCCAGCCGGGCGCCGGGTGCCGTGGGATCCTCCAGGGTACCGATCAGACGGTTGAGGTCCTCGCGGACGCCATGAAGGATATGCACCATCTTGGCCGCATTGTTGCCCAGGATCTGCACCCATAGGGTGGGATCGCTGGCAGCAATCCTCGTGGTGTCCCGCAACCCGTTGCCAGCCAAAGACAGCGCGTGGAGCGGCGTCCCCTGCAGGCGGCTGGCCAGAAGCGAAGACATCACCTGGGGCAAATGCGATACCAGCGCAACCGCTTCATCGTGCTCCTCCGCCGTGAACTGGGAAACTATTGCCCCCAGGTCACCGGCGAGGGAACGCGCAGCGTGAAGCGCGTCGGCGCTGGTCTCGTCGGACGGGCAAAGGACCCAGGGCATGGACGTGAAGAGCTCGCCGCGGGCAGCGACGGGCCCCGATTTCTCGCGCCCCGCCATCGGGTGCGTCCCGACGTAACGGGACATGTCCACTCCACGGCCCCGGAGCTCGGCCTGGATTGCCAGCTTGACGCTGGCTATGTCCACCACAACGGCCTCCGGGTATTCACCCAGGGCACGCTCGACGACGTCGGCAGTCACATCCGGCGGTGCAGCGACAACAACCAGCTGGGGTGGGTTCTCAAGCTCGGAGAGAGGCCTGCCCGCACCGATATCCACGGCCACGGCCTGGTTGGTTGGCGACGGGTCCGAAAGGAACACGGAGACACCCCGGCCACGCAGGCCGAGACCGATGCTGGCTCCGAGCAGGCCGGTGCCGAAAACGACCACCGGGCCGTCAAGGTGGCCCCGGCCGTGCGAGTGGAATGCCGACATGCCTTACAGTCCTACGGAGGCCAGGAGGTGTCCGACTTCCTGCTTGCCGAGGTTGCGGATGCTCCCCTGGCGCTGGTCGCCCAGGCCGATGGGACCGATCTTGACGCGCACGAGACGGAGCACGGGGAACCCGACGGCTTCGAACAGACGGCGGACAATTCGGTTCTTGCCGGAGTGCAGCACGACCTCGATCAGGACGTGGCCCGGAGTAGAGTCCACCAGTTTGAAGGAGTCGACGGACGCGATGCCATCTTCGAGCTCGATGCCTTCCTTCAACTTCGCGCCGACGCCCTGCGGGAACGGACCACGGACCTGGACCAGGTACGTCTTGGGCACCTCATAGGAAGGGTGCGTCAAGCGGTTGGCGAGTTCGCCGTCGTTGGTCAGCAGCAGCAGGCCCTCGGTGGCGACGTCGAGGCGGCCGACGTGGAAGAGACGCTCGCCCTTGTTCTTGGCGGACTTGAGGAAGTCGCTGATGCAGGGACGGCCTTCGGGATCTTCCATCGTGGAAACGACGCCCTTGGGCTTGTTGAACACCATATAGAGCATGGTGTCATCGAGCTGGATGCGGATTCCGTCTACGTGGATCACCGCGGTAGCGGGGTCCACGCGCATGCCCAGCTCGGTGGTGAGCTGGCCGTTGACCTCGACGCGGCCTTCCTCGATCATTTCCTCGCAGACGCGGCGGGAAGCCACGCCCGCCTGGGCCATGACCTTCTGCAGGCGCACGCCATCGGCGTCGTGCTGCTCGGACTGCGCCACCTCGCCGCGGCGGCCGCGGGGCTTGCGGATCGGGCCAAGGTTCTGGCCGAAGCGCTCACTGCCGAAGGCGCGGGAAGCGTACTGCTTCTTGTTGCTGGCTTTGGGCTTCAATGCGCCCGGCGTGCCCGGAGCCTTGCCGAAGCCGGGCTTGTTGGAGCCAGGCTTGCGAGGGGCCTTGGCCGGCCTGGGATCTTGGCGGCCGGCGTCTTCACGGCGCCCGTAGCCTCCGGCCGACGTGGGGTTGTCCGGATCGAAGGGGCGCTCTTCACGCGGACGCGTGGGCTTGAAGGGGCGTTCTCCGCCCGGGGAGAAGCTGCGCTTGCTGCCTCCGGAGGCGCCGCCGGCACGGCTTGCGCCACCCCGGCCGGCACCGAAGCCGCTGCCTCCGGCGCGGCCGGCACTGCTGCGGCCGGCATTGTTGCGGCCTGAGTCTTGCGACTCGTTGCGTCCGGAATTGTTTCGTCCCGAACTGTTACGTGGTGAACCCTGGCGTCCCGCCTGTGTCATGACCCGTCCTTTTGTTATGGTGGCCGGCTTGTTCTTTCTCAACGTAAGCCAGCCGGACAGAGAATATCTGTCCCGTGTGTCTGCCCGCTACTAGCCGGGCGTTTGTAGATCCTTGCAATATTGAGTTGTTCAGCTTGCCTGCGGCCGGGTTTCCCGCGACTACATGCGTTCGGCGTCGAAGAACTCCTCGATGCCCTCCAGCCCCGGGAGGTGGGGGGACAATTGAGGCAGTTCCGCCACCGAGCCAATGCCCATGCGTTCGAGGAAGTACGAGGTGGTCCGGTAAAGGATCGCCCCCGATTCAGGATCGGTACCCGAGTCCTCGATCAGCCCGCGTTGGACAAGGGTCCGAACGACTGAATCGACATTGACGCCGCGGATGGCCGACACCCTGGCCCTGGAAACCGGCTGCCGGTACGCGATGACCGCCATGGTTTCAAGGGCTGCCTGCGTCAGCCGCGCGGTCTGGCCTTCGAGAACGAACCTGCCCACGACGTCGGCAAAATCCGCGCGTGAATAGATCCGCCACCCTCCGGCAACGTTCCGCAACTCAAAACCCCGGGGTGCAGCGCTGGCACTTGCATCAGTGTGCAAGTCATCAGCGTCCCTGCCCGGGGCTTTAACAGTATAGCCGCTATACTCCCGCCGCAGTCCCTCCAGCAAATCCTCGACGACGGCAACCGTCACGTTGAGCCCGGCGGCCAGTTCTTCCGCGGTGGCCGGTTGGTCGATCACCATCAGGATGGCTTCGAGGGCTGCGCGGGCCCCGCCCGGCAAGGCTTCAAGCTCGGCGAGGCCGTCCCCGCCGGTTTCCTGCTCGCTCACAGCGGTTCCTCTCCTTGGTCGATCTGCTCGTACTCGTCGCTCACATTGTCGCTGCTCCATCCTTCGGGGCGCCCTGTCCAGCGGACCGTCAGTTCGGCGAGCGGACCCGGTTGATCAAACGCCACCACACGGTCGCGGAACAGCTCGAGGAGCGCCAGGAACCGGACCACGACGACGAGCGTGGATTCGGCGTCGGCGATCAGTGCCCTGAATGTTTGTGGCTGGCCCCGCTGCAGGCGGTACCCGATGATCTCGGCTTGTTCCTTGACACTGACGGGTGTTCCGTGAAGGTGGTCGAGCCCGACTTCCTCGGGCGTGTTGTCCTTGGGTGCCAGCGTCTTGGCCGCCAGCGCGGCGAACTGTTCGGGCGTATGGCGCCAGATCAGCTCCGGCAGCATTGCCGCGAAATGCCCTTCCAACGCGACTTGCCGCGGGAAGCGCCGGGCTTCCGATTCCAGGGTGCCGGACATGATCGCGGACACTTGTTTGAAGGCCTTGTACTGCAACAGCCTGGCGAAGAGGAGATCCCGGGCCTCCAGCAAGGCAATGTCCTCGGCATCTTCGACCTCGCCGGCCGGCAGGAGCCTCGCCGCTTTGAGGTCCAGGAGCGTTGCGGCGATGACCAGGAATTCGCTGGCCTCGTCCAGGGCCCAATCCTCCCCCAGTTCCTGCAGGCGCCGGATGTACTTGATGAACTCATCCGTGACGGTCGCAAGCGCAACTTCCGTGATATCCAGCTTGTGCTTGGAGATCAGGCCGAGCAGGAGATCGAAGGGGCCGGTGAAGTTTGCCAGCCTGACTTCGAAGCCGGCCTTCCGTCCGGAAGGCCGGGCTCCGGCGTCGTCCGCGTTGCTTTCAGGTGGGTTCGACGGCGGCGCGTCGTCCGCCAGGACGGTCGCGGTTTCAGGGGTGAGTGGCTCGGCCACGCTGGCTAGGGTGCGCCGCCGCGCGAAATCAGTTCCTTGGCCAGGCGGCGGTAGGCGTCGGCACCGATGTGGTTTCCGGCGTAGCTGGTGATGGGCTCCGCGGCGACCGTGGCGTCGGCGAACTTGATGGAACGTTTGATGACGGTCTCGAAGACCTTGTCCCCGAACGCCTCCACGAGCCTGGAAATGACTTCGCGGCTGTGCAGGGTGCGGGCGTCGTACATCGTGGCGAGCACGCCGTCCACCTGCAGGCGCGGGTTCAACCGGTCCTGCACTTTTTCGATGGTTTCGACGAGCAGCGCCACCGCGCGGAGGGCGAAGAATTCGCAGATCAGCGGGATGATGACGCCGTGCGCAGCCGTCAAGGCGTTGACCGTGAGGAGGCCGAGGGACGGCTGGCAGTCGATGAGCACGACGTCGTAGTCGTCCTCGACGCTCTTGAGCGCGCGGTCCAGCACTTGCTCGCGCGCTACTTCGTTGACCAGCTGGACCTCGGCTGCGGAGAGGTCGATGTTCGCCGGCAGGAGGTCGATGCCTTCGACGCCGGTCTTCTGGATGGCGTCGCGGATGTCCACTTTGCGGTCCATCAGGACGTTGTAGACAGTGAGGTCGAGCTCGTGCGGGTTCGCGCCCAGGCCCGCGGAAAGAGCTCCCTGCGGGTCGAAGTCAACGAGCAGCACACGCCGGCCGAATTCTGCGAGCGCAGCGGCGAGGTTGATGGTTGACGTGGTCTTGCCCACGCCACCCTTCTGGTTGACCATGGCAATGACGCGGGCCGGGCCATGGGAGGCCAGTGGCGCGGGCTCGGGGAAGTCGCGGTGCGGGCGGCCCGTGGGCCCCATGACGGCGTCTTCCAGATCGAAATCCGTGCCCTCCAGCGTAGTCGTTCCCCGTTCGCTGCTCACGTATCTATCCACTCTCTCCACGACGGTCATTTCCTGCGGCTGTCTCCAGCACCAGCACTGCTCCCCACCTAGGCTACAGCGCCCGACACGGCATTCTGCGGAACTTGACATTGCCCGCAGTTTGAGCCTTTACCTTCTAGCTGAGGTAGAAGGTTGGGTCGGCGTGCAACAAAATGTGCCCGCAAAACGCAGGCAAGGCAGGTCCCCTGACGGGTTCCTGCCTTGCCTGCGTGGATACTTCCAAACAGTGTGCCGGACTAAGCGGCCACGGCCTCTTTCACCTCGGGTTCGGCGTGGTGGCTGATCATGGTCAGCTCGTCGAAGGGCGTCGCACCGGACAGGACGTTGGTGACCTGGTTGCGGTCGATTTCTTTGACCCAGGTACCGATCAGCACCGTGGCGACGGCGTTGCCCGTGAAGTTGGTCAGGGCGCGGGCTTCGGACATGAAGCGGTCGATCCCGACGATCATGCCGACACCGCCCAGGAGTTCGGGCCGGTGTGCCTGCAGGCCGGCTGCGAGGGTGGCCAGGCCGGCACCGGAAACGCCGGCCGCCCCCTTGGAAGCAATGATCATGAAGACCAGCAACGATACCTGGGCGCCCAGGTCCAGCGGAATACCCATGGCGTTGGCGACGAACAGCGAAGCCATGGTCAGGTAGATGGCGGTTCCATCCAGGTTGAAGGAGTAGCCGGTAGGCACCGTGACACCGACAACCGGCTTGGAGACGCCGAGGTGCTCCATCTTGGCGATAAGCCTGGGCAGCGCCGCTTCGGAGGATGAGGTGGAGAAGATGAGCAGGTACTCGCGGGCCAGGTACTTCATCAGCTGGAAAATGCTGACGCCGGCAACGACCCGCAGCAAGCTGCCGAGTATCACCACGATGAAGAGGGCGCAGGTGATGTAGAAAGCGACCATCAGGGTGAGCATGCCGAAGATGGCTTTCACTCCGGTGGCTCCGACCACCGCGGCGATCGCACCGAAGGCCCCGACGGGCGCCAGCCACATGATCATGATGAGGATGCGGAAGACGAGCGCCTGCCCATGCTGGATGGCTTTGAGCACCGGTTGGCCCTGCGAACCCATGCGCTGCAGCGCGAAGCCCACCAGGATGGCAACCAGGAGCGTCGGCAGCACGGGAATGTCTCCCGGGATGATGCCCAGCAGGAAGTCGGCGGTGCTGTTCGAAGAAGCAGGCGCGTTCGGGTTGTACGGGATCAGCTTCAGCCCCTCGCCCGGGTGGATGATGTTGCCGACGACCAAACCAATGGCGAGCGCGAATGTTGACATCACCAGGAAGTAGATGAGTGCGAGGCCGCCGACCTTGCCGACCGTGGCAGCCTTGGCGATCGACCCGATGCCCAGGACGATGGTGCAGAAGATGACGGGCGCGATCATCATCTTGATGAGCTTGATGAATCCGTCACCCAAAGGCTTGAGTGATTTGCCCACTTCGGGGAAAAGCAAGCCGACGACGGCGCCCAGCACAACTGCGGCGATCACGGCGATGTAGAGGTAATGCGACTTGTCCAGCCCCTTGCGCCCGGCCTTCGCGGGTGCAATCTCTCCTCTTTGAGAGGTCATGGCTTTGCTCCTTATAGATACTCTGGAAAGCGCCGTGGTCCCTGCAAAATGTCCCTGCGTCGCTCTGCTGTGATACCCATCATTAGGCGCGGCGTGACATGTATCACTGTTGCGTTCATATTGGTCACAGGATGGCCCGTGGAAAGGAGCACGTGATCCGACGCTGGAGCATTGCCCGGAGACTCTTTGTGGCGAATCTGCTGTTCATTCTGGCGCTCACCGCGATCGTGGGAACGGCGGCCTTCGTGGACGCCCGGGACCGGGCCTACAACGATGCCGGCCAGCGCATGCAGGCTGTGGCCGCGGCGATCGCAGCCAACCCCCTCGTCCTTCAGGCCGCCGGCACACCAAACCCGTCCGCCGCCCTGCAGCCCTACGCCCAAGTGGTCATGGCCAACGCCCATACCGACTTCATCACCATCATGGCCCCGGACCGGACGCGCTGGACCCATGCGAACCCCGACGAAATCGGCAAACCCTACATCGGCACCATCGATCCCGCCCTCCACGGCCAGACCTTCACCGAGGTCACCGCCGGTACTCTCGGCCCGTCCGTCCGCACCATCGTTCCGGTGGAGGATTCCTCCGGGAAGGTACGGGCCCTGGTCGCCGCGGGTGTCACGGTGCGGACGGTGGACGTCGCGGTCTCAGCCCGGCTCACGACGATCATCGCCTTCTCCCTGGCCATGCTCGCCGGAGGCTCGCTGGCCTCCTGGTTGTTGGGCCGCTACCTGCGTTCGGTCACCCGGGGGTGGGGACCGGAGCAATTGGCGCAGTTGTTCGCTTACTACGAGTCGGTCCTGCATTCTGTCCGCGAAGGCGTGGTGCTGATCGACACGGAAGGCCGCGTGGTCATGTACAACGACCAAGCCGCGGAGCTGCTGGGACTGGAGCGGTCCGACGTCGATCCCGCCGCGGGAGCCGCACCGCGCCTTGCGGACCTGCCCCTCGAGCCCAGCCTCCACGGGCTCTTCGAGTCCGGCCGGACGGCGCACGACGAAATCCACCTGACAGGGTCCCGGATCCTGGTGGTGAACCAGGCGCCCGCCGTGGGACCCCCGGGAATGAGGGGCCGGCAACGACCCGCCGTGTTCGGGACCGTGGCCACGCTCCGGGACAGGACGGAAATCGAGTCCTTGGGCAGTGAACTCGAAACCATGAAGACCCTGTCCGACGCCTTGCGGGCCCAGACACACGAACATGCCAACCGGCTGCACACCATCGTGTCCCTCATGGAACTCGGGCGGACCACCGACGCCCTGGACTTTGCCACCAAGGACCTTGAACTGAGCCAACAACTGACCGACCACCTCGTGGCATCGGTGGACGAACCTGTCTTGAGTGCGCTCATCATGGGGAAGTCCGCCGAGGCGCACGAACGCGGGGCGGAGCTCACGGTCACGGTGACGGGCGGGGACGGACTCCAGGGCCTGGCTGTCCAGGACCTCGTGACGATCCTGGGCAACCTGCTCGACAACGCGCTCGACGCCGCTGCTGCCGCTCCCCCGCCCCGCAAAGTGGAACTGGGCATCGAATCGGGCCCCGAAGGAACCACGTTCACGGTGGTCGATTCCGGGCACGGGATCGATCCCGCCATCGTGGACGACGTCTGGCACTACGGATACAGCACCAAGGCGGCCGGCATCGGACAAACCGGGCAACCTGGAGCCCCGTCGCGCGGCGTGGGACTGGCCTTGGTGCGGCAAGCGGTACAGCGGCTAGGCGGTACGCTGTCCATCAGCGACTCCACGAGCGCCTTGGGCGGTGCGTTCTTCCGCGTAGCGCTCCCCGCGCCGGACTCCAGGAAAGAAACCGAATGACCGAGATCCGCGTCCTCGTTGTCGAGGACGAACCCATCGCCGCCGATGCCCATGGCGTCTACGTCGGCCGAATCGACGGCTTCACCGTTGCCGGAACGGCCCCTGACGGACAATCGGCCCTGCGGCTGCTCAACGAGTTCGCTGTTGCCGGGCAACCGGTGGACCTCGTCCTGCTGGACATGAACCTGCCGGATCTTCACGGACTGGACGTTGCCCGCCGGATGCGTGCTTCGGGACTGCTTGCGGACATCATCGCCATCACCGCCGTCAGGGAAGTGAACATTGTCCGCAGTGCGGTGTCAATCGGCGTGGTGCAGTACCTCATCAAGCCCTTCACGTTCGCGACATTCGCGGACAAGCTCGCCAGCTACCGCGCCTTCCGTGAGCAACTCGCCGCACCGGCGTCGGGCGCGCGGGCGAGCGGTGCGTCCCAAAGCGATGTGGACCAGGCGTTCGCGAGTCTCCGCGCCCCCTCCGAAGTCCCACTGCCCAAGGGCCTTTCCGCCCATAGCCTGGAGTCCGTCAAAGACCTCCTGGCCAGCCTTGGCCGACCGGTGTCCGCGAGCGAGGCAACCGTCGCCCTGGGGATGTCCCGGGTCACCGTACGCCGCTATCTCGAGTACCTGGCCGACGCCGGAATGGTCACCCGGAATGCCCGATACGGCACTCCGGGGCGGCCGGAGAACGAGTACCGCTGGAACCGGGGTTAGCCACAATTCATCTGGATGTATACATAGCTCGATCATTGGCCGGGCATTCTCGGGAAAAGCTAGGCTTGATGGCCATTTGTGTATACACTGAGGACGTCCACCCAGCGAAGGAGGGTCCATGCGTGCCAGCGACAAAGCCTATGCGGCCCTGCGCGAAGACATCATTGAGTGGCGCCTGGCACCCGGAACGGTCCTCGCGGAAGTGGAACAATCCGAACGATTGGGCGTGTCCCGCACACCGGTCCGGGAGGCGCTGAGCCGGCTCAGCGCGGAAGGGCTGACGACGGCGGCAGGCGGCCGCGGCGTCGTCGTCACCGACATCTCGCTGGACGACATCGACGAACTGTTCGAGCTGCGCGAAACCCTGGAAGGCAAAGCCGCCGCCCTCGCCGCGGAACGCGGTGATCGCCCCGTGTTCGAGCAACTCCACGCCGAGCTCCTCCGGGCGCCCGAGATGCTCAACGACAGCGATCCCGCACGGCACGACTACTACGCCCTGGTGGGACGGCTCGACAACGCGATCGACGAAGCCATCTCCAATTCCTACCTCGCCCAGGCCATGCGCAGCTTGCGCGTCCACCTCGTGCGGGTCCGCCGCCTCGCGGCCGACGACGCCGAACGCCTCCATGCCGCCGCGGCTGAGCACGCCGCGATCGCCGAAGCCATCGCGGCAGGCAACCCCCGGCTCGCCGAAGCCGCCACCACCCTTCATCTGCACCGCAGTCTCTCCCACGTCAAAGCCACCCACACACCTCACTAAGGAGCACCATGGTGAAGAACAACCACGTCCGCGTCTATAAGAGCGAAGAAAACCTTGCCCGCGAGGAGCAACTGGCGCACAAGATCGCCACCGTCGCCGCCGACCCCGTCGAGGTGACTCCCGAGGTCACCGACATGATCATCAACCGGATCATCGACAATGCTTCCGTCGCCATCGCATCCTTGAACCGTGCCCCGATCGTCGCCGCCCGGGCTCAGGCTTTGACCCACGCGCCGACCACCAACGGCAAGGGCTCGTCCGTCTTCGGCATCAGCGACAAAGTCTCCCCCGAGTGGGCCGCCTGGGCCAACGGCGTCGCCGTGCGCGAACTCGACTACCACGACACGTTCCTGGCCGCGGACTACTCCCACCCGGGCGACAACATTCCCCCGATCCTCGCCGTGGCGCAGCACGTCGGCGCGGGCGGCAAGGACCTGATCCGCGGCATCGCCACGGGCTACGAAATCCAGGTGAACCTGGTCAAGGCCATCTGCCTGCACAAGCACAAGATCGACCACGTAGCGCACCTCGGCCCGTCCGCCGCTGCAGGCATTGGCACTCTCCTGGGCCTCGACGTCGAGACGATCTTCCAGTCCGTCGGCCAGGCCCTGCACACCACCACGGCCACGCGGCAGTCCCGCAAGGGCGAAATCTCCACCTGGAAGGCCCACGCCCCCGCGTTCGCCGGCAAGATGGCCGTCGAAGCCGTGGACCGCTCCATGCGCGGCCAGACCTCCCCCGTGCCGATCTACGAAGGCGAAGACGGCGTCATCGCCTGGATGCTCGACGGCCCGGACGCCTCCTACGAGGTCCCGCTCCCCGAGGCCGGAGAGCCCAAGCGGGCCATCCTTGACACCTACACCAAGGAACACTCCGCCGAATACCAGGCCCAGGCCTGGATCGACCTCGCCCGCAAGCTGAACAAGGAGCACCCGGAGGCCACGGACCCGGCCAACGTGAAGTCCGTCCTGATCAAGACGAGCCACCACACCCACTACGTGATCGGCTCCGGCGCCAACGACCCCCAGAAATACTCGCCCACCGCGTCACGCGAGACGCTGGACCACTCCATCCCGTACATCTTCACCGTCGCCCTGCAGGACGGTTCCTGGCACCACGTCGACTCCTACAGCCCGGAACGCGCAGGACGGGCGGACACCGTGGAACTCTGGCACAAGGTCACCACCGTCGAGGACCCGGAATGGACCCGCCGCTACCACTCCCTGGACATCGCGGAGAAGGCCTTCGGCGGCACCGTGGTCATCACCCTCAACGACGGCACCGTCATCACGGATGAGATCGCCGTGGCCGATGCCCACCCGCTCGGCGCCCGGCCGTTCGCCCGCGAACAGTACGTGAACAAGTTCCGCACGCTTGCTGCCGGTTTGGTCGAGGAGGCCGAGATCGAAAGGTTCCTCACCGCCGTCGAGCGCCTCCCTGAGCTCGGCCCGGGCGAGCTGGACCAGCTGAACATCACCGCCGCTCCCGGCGTCATCGACCTCGCTGCCGCACCGAAGGGGTTGTTCTAGATGTTGTACTCCAAGACCACGCCTGAGCAGAAGCGCCTCGCCCTCCGCGAGATGCTCGCTTCCGGGACCATCGTCCAGTTTCCCGGCGCCTTCAACCCGCTCTCGGCACGGCTGATCGAGGAGAAGGGCTTCCCCGGCGTCTACATCTCCGGTGCCGTCCTCGCCAACGACCTCGGCCTGCCCGACATCGGACTCACGACCCTTACCGAGGTCGCCACCCGTGCAGGGCAGATCGCCCGCATGACCGAACTTCCGTGCCTCGTGGACGCGGACACCGGATTCGGCGAACCGATGAACGTGGCCCGCACCATCCAGGAGCTCGAGAACGCCGGGCTGGCCGGTTGCCACATCGAGGACCAGTTCAACCCGAAGCGCTGCGGGCACCTTGACGGCAAGAACGTCGTCGACGTCGATACCGCTGCCAAGCGCATCCGTGCGGCAGCCGACGCCAGGCGCGATGCGAACTTCCTCATCATGGCCCGGACCGATATCCGCGCCGTCGACGGGATCGAGGCGGCCCAGGAACGCGCCCGGGCGCTCGTCGACGCCGGCGCCGACGCGATCTTCCCCGAAGCCATGAAGGATCTCAGCGAGTTCCAAGCCATCCGTGATGCAGTGGACGTGCCGATCCTGGCCAACATGACCGAGTTCGGCAAGAGCGAGCTCTTCACCGTGGAACAGCTCCAAGGCGTGGGCGTGAACATGGTGATCTACCCGGTCACCCTGCTCCGCATTGCCATGGGGGCTGCAGAGCGTACGCTGGAAACGATCAAGGCCACAGGAACGCAGGAGGCGCAGGTGGAGAACATGCTCACCCGTGCGCGGCTCTATGACCTCGTGGACTACGAGGCTTACAACCACTTCGACACGAGCGTTTTCAACTTCCAGGTTCCTGGGCTCAGCCGGTAACTGGATCAACCAAGGGATGCAGGCGCTCCGGCTATTCCGGAGTGCTTGCCGATGAACGAAGGAGAACAGCATGGTAGCTGTTGAGATCAAGAAGGGCCTGGCCGGCGTCGTGGTTGACTACACCGCGATCTCCAAAGTCAATCCGGACACCAACTCGCTGCTGTACCGCGGCTATCCCGTGCAGGAACTCGCCGCCAAGTGCAGCTTCGAAGAAGTTGCCTTCCTGCTGTGGAACGGCGAGTTGCCCACGCCGGAGGAGCTCGCAGAGTTCACAGCCCGCGAGCGCGCGGGCCGCGCCCTTGACCCCGTGGTGAAGCAGGTCATCGATGCTCTGCCGACGACTGCCCACCCCATGGATGTGTGCCGGACGGCCGCTTCGGTGCTGGGCGCACGGCACCCCCTGGCCGAGGATTCCACGCCCGAGGCCAACATGACCAAGGCAATTGACTTGTTCGCCGCGATGCCGGCGGTGGTCGCCTACGACCAGCGACGCCGGCGCGGCCAGGGAGTGGTGGATCCTCGCGAGGACCTCGGCTACTCCGCGAACTTCCTGTGGATGACCTTCGGCGAGGATCCCGTGGACGAGGTCGTGAAGGCGTTCAACGTCTCGATGATCCTCTACGCGGAGCACTCCTTCAACGCGTCCACCTTCACGGCGCGCGTTGTCACCTCCACGCTCTCGGACCTGCACTCCGCGGTCACCGCGGCGATCGGCGCCCTCAAGGGTCCGTTGCACGGCGGCGCCAACGAGGCCGTCATGCACACCTTCGAGGAAATCGGCATCCGCACCGAGGAATCGCTGGATGAGGCCGCCAGCCGGGCGAAGACCTGGATGGAACACGCCCTGGCGCAGAAGAAGAAGGTCATGGGATTCGGGCACCGCGTCTACAAGCACGGCGACTCCAGGGTTCCCACCATGAAGGCCGCACTGGACAAGATGATCGCCCACTACGGCCGGCCCGAAATACTGGGCCTGTACAACGGCCTCGAGCAGGCCATGGACGAGGCCAAAGCGATCAAGCCCAACCTCGACTACCCCGCCGGACCCACGTACCACCTCATGGGCTTCGACACCCCGACCTTCACCCCGCTGTTCGTCGCCAGCCGGATCACCGGCTGGACCGCACACGTCATGGAGCAGCTCGGATCGAACTCCCTGATCCGTCCGCTCAGCGAATACAACGGCGTGGACGAACGGCACCTGCCGTAATTTTCTGAACGTACGACGTCGGGCCGGTCACCTCAGGGGGCCGGCCCGGCGTCGTTCTGGTTTCTGCCAGGAAGTCAGCGCGCGGCTCCCGAATCCAGCCACTCGGCCGTGTGGACTTCGGCGACGCTTTCATTGTCATGGGCAAGCACGACTTCAACGGCGATGCGTTGGCCGGAAATCATGGCCGGCAGCCAGTGTTCGGCGTCGGCCCACATCTGTTCGACTGGGAGTCCCTCCACCCGATACCACTGTGGCGCTATTTCATCGCTTTCGGCGGGTTCGCCGGTCCATTGCCCGGTCAGATACACCGTGGTGTACATGTTCCATTCGGGCTTGGCGGGGAAGACGAAATCCACAGTGCCCGCGGGGATGAGGTCCTCTTCTTCCACGTGGACGAAGATCTCCTCGTGGACTTCCCGGCATACGGCTTGGGCCGCCGTCTCTCCGGCCTCCACGTGTCCGCCGACACCCACGACCTTTCCGGTGCCGAAGCCGGTCTTTTTCCGGCCCAGGAGCACCTCCTGTCCGGCGTTGCCGTCGCGGAGCAGGAAGCACAGGGTGACGTGGGCTGCGGTCATTGACCAAGCCTAACCCTGCAGCCCCGCATCGGGTTCAGGGCGACGCGTCAGCCGAGCGCCCGCGGGTGCGCAGCGGCGTACACTTCGCGCAAGGTGTCGGCAGTGACCAAGGTGTACACCTGCGTGGTGGTCACCGATGCGTGGCCCAGGAGCTCCTGCACCACCCGGACATCGGCGCCGCCCTCCAGGAGATGCGTGGCGAACGAATGCCGGAGGGTGTGCGGCGAGACATCCTTGGTGATGTTTGCCTTCTCCGCCGCTGTCTTGAGAATGGTCCAGGCGCTCTGCCGGCTGATCCGGCCTCCGCGAGCATTCAGGAACAGTGCCGGGGTGCCTTTTCCTTTGGCAGCCAGCGCCGGTCTTCCCCGAACCACGTAGGACCCGACGGCGCGGGCACCGTAGGACCCCAGCGGTACCAGGCGCTCCTTGGAACCTTTTCCGAAGAGCCTGACGATCGCGGGGCCATCGGATTCCGCTTCGAGGGAGACATCGTCGACGTCGAGCCCCACCGCTTCGCTGATGCGGGCGCCCGTGGAATAGAGGAACTCCAACAGGGCCCGGTCCCGCAATCCGGTGGCGGTATCGGCGCCGGCAGCCTCAAGGATCCGGGTCACTTCGCCGACGCTGATGGCCTTCGGCAGCCGCTTGCCGGGCATGGGCGGGTGGACATCGCTCGCCGGATCGGCCGTCGTCGTGCCCTCCAGGGCCCAAAACTTGTGGAGCCCCCGGACGGCGACCACGGTGCGGGCAGCGGAGCGGACCCCGAGGGCGGCGCCACCATCCGAGCCGTCGGACAGTGCCTGGACAAAGGCCGTGACATCGTGGCGGGAGATGTTGCCCGGTTTGTCCACGCCGGACGCGGCCAGGAAGTTCGAATAGCGGGACAAGTCCCGGCGGTAAGCGGACAAGGTGTTGCTTGCGAGGCCACGTTCCACGCCGAGGTGTTGCAGGTAATCCGTGACGGCCCGGTCAATGGAGGTCTGGACCCGGGTCTCCGCGAGCTGGGGCACGGTCAGCGCTGGCTCGGGTGGGCGGGCCAGGGAGCATTGGCGGGGCGCAGGTTCCTGAAGCCGTCCGCGCGCGCGGCGGCGGCCGCGAGGATCCCGACGACGGCGGACGGGTTGTGCAGCCGGCCTTCGAGCACCGCTGAAACGGCTTCGTCGAGTGTCACCCACACGAGCTCGATTTCGGCTTCTTCATCCGTGCGGACGTGCCGTTCGGCCTCG
This sequence comes from Arthrobacter sp. SRS-W-1-2016, assembly GCF_002009585.1. NCBI lineage: Bacteria > Bacillati > Actinomycetota > Actinomycetes > Micrococcales > Micrococcaceae > Arthrobacter > Arthrobacter sp. SRS-W-1-2016. The sequence goes on from NZ_MTPV01000013.1 coordinate 41,803, forward strand.
GGAACGCTTCCCAAACCGCGTGCCAAATAGATGCGAATCGCCTCGCTCGAGGAGCCGGGCGAGTTGAAGAAGTCCGCGAGGACATTCCACGTGGCCGCAGTAAGATCGGCCTCTTCCGCGAGCTCCCGGGCTGCACCGACGACGAAGTCTTCGCCGGCCACGTCAAGAAGCCCGGCGGGAATCTCCCACAGGTCCATGCCCACGGGATGGCGGTATTGCTTGAGCAACAGGATTTCGCCGTCGACATTCATCGGCAGCACCGCAACAGCACCGGGGTGGTCGATGTAGTCGCGGATCAAAGTGCCGGTGTCTTCGCCCAGTTCGAACGCGTCACTGACGACGTCCCAGATCCGGCCTTCATAGACCTTGCTGGACGACAAAAGACGGCGCGGGCTCGGCATGTCCGAAACCTTCCGAAAAGTGCTGGGGGTTTCAGAAAAACCGGGCATCGCGCCGTCCTTCGTTTGTGTGAGCGATTACTTTGCAGCTACCTTGCGGGCCGACTTTGCTCCGGCGTCCACGCCCGCCTGACGCTCCAGCGCAGCCTTCACGAGGCCGGCAAACAGCGGGTGGGGGCGCGTGGGGCGGGAGCTGAGCTCGGGGTGGGCCTGCGTTGCCACGTAGTACGGGTGTACTTCGCGCGGCAGTTCCACGAACTCGACCAGCTTGCCGTCGGGGGACGTCCCGGAGAACACGAGCCCCTCGGCCGCAATCTGCTCGCGGTACTTGTTGTTGACCTCGTAGCGGTGGCGGTGACGCTCGCTGACCGTCGTGGCACCGTAGGTCTCTGCGACCACGGAGCCTTCATCCAACGTGGCTTCGTAGAGGCCCAGGCGCATCGTGCCGCCGAGGTCGCCCTTGCCGTCCACGATGTCCAGTTGCTCTTCCATCGTGGCGATGACCGGGTACTTGGAGTCGGGTTCGAACTCGCTGGAGGACGCCCCCTCGAGGCCGACCACATTGCGGGCGTACTCGATGACCATGCACTGAAGACCGAGGCACAGGCCCAGCACGGGAAGCTTCGTCTCGCGGGCAAACTTGAGCGCGCCGAGCTTGCCCTCGAGGCCACGGATACCGAAGCCACCGGGAACACAAATGGCGTCAACGCCGGCCAAGGACTTGGTGGCGCCTTCGAGGGTTTCGCATTCGTCGGAGGGGACCCAGCGGATCTTGACCTTGGTTTCGTTCGCGAAACCGCCGGCACGCAAGGCCTCAGTCACGGAGAGGTAAGCGTCCGGGAGGTCGATGTACTTGCCCACCAGCGCAATTTCAACGTGGTGCTTGGGGTTGTGGACTGCTTCGAGGAGCTTGTCCCAGCTGGTCCAGTCGACATCCTTGAACGGGAGGTCCAGGGCGCGGACGACGTAGGAATCAAGGCCTTGGGAGTGCAGCGTCTTGGGGATGTCGTAGATGCTCGGAGCATCGGCGGCGTTGACCACGGCGTCGATATCGACGTCGCACATGCGGCCAATCTTTTCGCGCATGGCCTCGGGCACTTCGCGGTCCGAACGGATCACGATCGCCTCCGGCTGGATGCCGAGGGAGCGCAACGCGGCAACGGAGTGCTGGGTTGGCTTGGTCTTCAGTTCCTGCGAAGGTCCGATGTATGGCACCAAGGAGACATGGAGGAAAAAGACGTTGTTGCGGCCGATGTCCTGGCGGACCTGGCGTGCCGACTCGAGGAAAGGCTGCGACTCGATGTCGCCAACGGTGCCGCCGATTTCGGTGATGATGACGTCAGGAGCGTTCTTGCCCTCAGCGGGGAGGCGCATGCGGCGCTTGATCTCATCCGTGATGTGCGGGATGACCTGGACGGTGTCGCCGAGGTACTCACCACGCCGTTCCTTGGCGATAACCGTCGAGTAGATCTGGCCGGTTGTGACGTTGGCCGAACCCTCGAGGTTCTCATCGAGGAACCGCTCGTAGTGTCCGATGTCGAGGTCGGTTTCGGCGCCGTCGTCAGTGACGAAGACTTCGCCGTGCTGGAAGGGGTTCATCGTGCCCGGATCCACGTTGAGATAGGGATCGAGCTTCTGCATAGTTACAGACAAACCGCGTGCCCGCAGCAGGTGGCCGAGGCTCGAAGCCGTCAGTCCCTTACCGAGCGAGGACGCCACACCGCCAGTGACAAAGATGTGTTTGGTCGTCTTGGACGAGCCCGGAAACCGGGAATTTACACGGGAATTTGATCGCTGCACCACGGAATTCGAGCCTATCATCAATTGCGCCTCCAAAGGATCCGCTAGCCGTTTTCCCAAATGCTCAATAGTCCCCTGCCATCGGGCAAGGATCAAGAGTAAAGCCCACCCGGAACGGCAAAACGGCTCAGCCGCCCGGGAATCAGCTGCTTGGCCTCAGGTACCGCAGAAGGAGCCTCCCTGTCCGGCGAAAGCGCGCATGTGACCGATGTCCTAGGCCGCAGCCGGGTAGCTACGCCTGCTGCGGCAGAAGCTTCGCGTCGTCCAGCAATTCCTGGGCATGCGCCCGCGCGGACTCCGAGTCTTCCTGGCCCGCCAGCATCCTGGCAAGCTCTTTCACGCGTTCCTCGTCATCGAGGAGCTGCACGTCGCTGGACGTGAAGCCCGTGGCAGTCTTGCCGTCGCTTCCCCTGACCGAGGTCTTGGTGACGCGGATATGTTGGTCGGCGAAGGCAGCCACCTGCGGCAAGTGGGTTACCACCAGCACCTGGACGTGGCGGGCCAGCATGGCAAGCCGGCGTCCGATCTCCACGGCCGCGCGCCCGCCAACTCCGGCGTCCACCTCGTCAAAGACGAAAGTCGGCACCGGATCCACGGCCGCGAGGACCACTTCGATGGCGAGCATGACGCGTGACAACTCGCCACCGGACGCCCCCTTGCCAAGGGGGCGGGCAGGGGCACCCGAGTGTGGCTGCAGGAGGAAGGAGATGTCGTCGACGCCGTGGGGGCCCAACTGTCCTTGGCTGTCCACCTCGATCACCAGGGTTGCGTCGGCCATCGCGAGGGCGGTGAGTTCCGCGCTCACGCGCGTGGAAAGTTCTTTGGCTGCCTTCGATCGCGACTTCGAGATGCGCGCGGCTTCCTTCCGCAGCATGGACTCCGCGGCAGTCACTTCGGCCTCGAGGGCTTCGATCCGACTCGAGTCGTCCTGCAGTTCGTCGAGCCGGGTCCTCGAAGCTGCGGCCCATTCCAAGACCTCGTCGATGCTCGGGGCGTACTTCCGGATGAGTTTGGCCAGGGCGGCGCGCCGTTCCTCGATCTCCGAGAGCCGTTCGGGTCCCTCGGAGTCCAGGGAGGCCTGGTAGCTGGACAGCTCCCCCGCGATGTCGTTGATGAGGAAGCCGATCTCGGCGAGCCGTGCAGCAGCTCCCGCCAACGCTTCGTCATGCTCGGAAACCTGGTCCAGCGCCCGTTTCGCGGAGTCGATCAGTGTGGTCGCGTCGGCTGTTTCGCCGAATTCCTCCGAAATCAGTGCTTCGTGCGCTGCCGCGGCGGCAATGCGGAGCTCTTCCACGTTCGCCAGCTTCACTGCCTCGGCCTTGAGGGATTCGTCCTCGCCCGGCTGCGGATCGACGTCGTCGATTTCACTGAGCGCGACCGCGAGCGATTCCGCCTCGCGCAGCCTTTCCCGCGCCTCGCTGCGGAGGGTATCGAGCTCCGCCTGGCTGGACTTCCAATGGGTGTAAAGCTCCTGGTATTCCGTGAGCGTCGCGGCGAGATCGGCACCGGCGAAGCGGTCCAGTGCGTGCCGCTGCGCCACGGCACCCTTGAGCCGGATCTGGTCCGACTGGCCATGCACCACCACCAGGCTCTCGCCAAGTTCCGCCAACACGCCTACAGGCGCCGATCGGCCGCCCACGAACGCACGGCTGCGGCCGTCCGCACCCACGGTGCGGGCCAGCAGGAGCTGGGTGCCGCCGTCGTACTCTTCCGCGTCGCCGCCCGCCTCCACGGCCCTTTCCACGGCACTGTGCGCCGGATCGAGCAAGAGCGTGGCCTCAGCAGAGGCCGACTTTGCACCGGAGCGTACCGCACCGGCGTCGGACCGCGCGCCCAGAAGGAGGCCGACGGCGGTGACCACCATGGTCTTGCCGGCGCCGGTTTCGCCCGTGACGACGCTCAGGCCTGGCCCCAACGGCAGGGTGGCGTCGGTGATGACGCCGAGATCACGGATCCGGAGTTCCTCGATCATGGTTTACATCTCCTTTGTGGGATCGGCCGCTCTGCCTGTCCGCACGTCGTGGGGCGTCGGCAAAGGGCTGGGCTTGAAGGTCCTGATCACGGGGGTCGGGCCCGTGTGGATGTCGGCCGAACGGGGTGCCGGACCCCGCCAGCCGTGGATGGGGAGCTCAAACTTCCGAACGAGCCGCGCTGAGAACGGGGTCTGGTGCGTGCGCGCAAGCCGCACAGGCCGGGTGGACCGGGTGACTTCGATGCGGGCGCCGGGCGGCAGGTCCACGGAACGGCGGCCATCGCACCACAGCACGCCCTGGGCATCCGTCCGGGTGAGGATCTCCACGGCCAGCTTGGACCGCGGCGAAACCACGAGGGGCTTGGCGAAGAGGGCGTGGGCGCTGATGGGGACAATCACCAGTGCCTCCACCTCGGGCCACACTACCGGGCCGCCGGATGAGAAGGCATAGGCCGTGGAGCCCGTAGGGGTAGCCAGCACCACTCCATCGCAGCCGAAGGACGTCAGCGGACGCTCATCCACTTCGGTCACCACTTCGATCATGCGCTCCCGGTCCGCCTTTTCAATGGCGGCTTCGTTGAGGGCCCAGGTATGCCAGATCTTCTGGCCCCGGACCCACACCTGGACGTCGATGGTCATGCGTTCTTCCACGGTATAGTCGCGGCTGGCAATCCACTCCACAGTCTGGGCGAGATCGGCACGCTCGCTCTCGGCGAGGAAGCCGACATGCCCGAGGTTGACGCCCAACAGGGGAACATCGACGTCGCGGACCAGCTCGGCCGCGCGCAGGATGGTGCCGTCGCCGCCAAGAACCATGACGAGTTCGACGTCCTCCAGCCGGACATCCTCATGGAGTATCTCAATCGGCTTGTCCACCACGCCATAGAACCGTTCGATATCGTCCAGTTCGGACTTCTGCATCACGGGGATCAGTCCGGAGTAGTGGAGCTGCCCGCAGGCATCCCAGGCCGCGCGAAGGGAGTCCTCGCGCCCGGTGTGGGCAAGGACCATAACGCGCCTGCTCATGGTGTTCTGCTTTCTAGTGGGTGGTCCAGATTCGTTCCATCAGTGCAGCAACTTCCTCGTCCCGCTCTTCGATCTTAGGCAAGTCCACCTGCATCCTGCGTCTTATCCACAGGAAGTACTCCACATTTCCGTCCTGGCCGGGCAAGGGGCTCGGTGCAAGGCCGCAGAGTTCAAGCCCTGCATCCACGGCGGCTTGCGCGACTTGGGCCACCGCGCGCCGCCGTTCATGGTCCGAGGTGACCACGCCGGTGCGGCTCAGCCGCTCCTTGCCCACCTCGAATTGCGGCTTCACCATGAGCACCAGGTCTCCCCCGGGTTCGGTGCACGCCGCGAGCGGGTGCAGAACCAGCGTGAGGGAAATGAAGGACAAGTCTGCCACAGTGAGCGCGGCCGGCCCGCCGATCTGCTCGGGCGTCATGTAGCGGACGTTGAGGCCCTCATGGACTGCCACACGGGGATCGTTCCGCAGGGACGGCACCAACTGGTCATGCCCGACGTCGACCGCCACCACGTGCGCGGCACCTTGCCGGAGCAGCACGTCGGTGAAGCCACCGGTGGAGGCTCCGGCGTCGAGGCACCGCTTCCCCTCGACAACGACGGAAGGGAACGCCGCCAGCGCACCGGCAAGTTTGTGTCCGGCGCGGCTGACGTAAACGTCCTCGGCGTGGGCCTGAACGTCGATTTCCGTTTCTTCGGAGACCTGTTGCGCTGCCTTGGCGAGAACGCTGCCTCCGGAGCTGACTTTCCCGTCCGCAATGAGTTTCGCGGCATGGGTCCGCGATCTCGCCAATCCACGGCTGACGAGTTCCTGGTCGAGCCTGGCCATGCTCAGCGTTCGTCGGCGTCGAGGGCCGCCAGCAAGGAGTCGTGGATCTCGGCGTAGAGCCCGCTGTGTTCGGCCACCGGCGCAGCGGAGACCCCGGCCAGTCGCCCCAACGCGGAATCCACGGCGGCGTCACCTGTGGCGACCGTGTCGTCCGGCCATGGGGCATCGTGCGGCTCGACGCTTTGCGGCTCGAGGCCGTCCAGATCGATGGCGTCCATTTCGGCTGCGCTCTCCGGGTGATCGTTCAACTCGCTCATTGGACCAGTCTAGTTTTCCAGCCATTCGAGCCGCGGCGATGTAGCCTCTGCAGCGTCGGGGGTGGCCGCCCACCAGGCTGCGCATGCAGCGCGCCAGGCGTCCAGGTCCTTCTCGGACCCGGAGACCTTGATCAGGCCATCCTGGACTTCGGCAGTTGCTTTTCCGCAGCGGAACGTGCTGTGCTCCTCGACGATCTCGGGGTACGGCTCGTACAGTTCCGTGAGGTCAGCCAGCAAGTAGCCGGGGCGTTCAGAGCTGCGCGCAGCAAGGATGGACCCGGGCGTGTCGACGCCCGTGAGGACGGCCGCCGTCGCGAAGCCCGCACGGTTACCGCCAAGGATGTCAGTGTCCAAGCGGTCTCCCACAACGATCGGCCGCTCGGACTTCAGCCTCCGGGCGGCCGAATGGAAGAGCGGGGCCTCCGGCTTGCCGGCGACCCGCGGTTGCTTGCCCGTGGCAGACGCGACGGCAGCCACGAGGGTGCCGTTTCCCGGGGCAATCCCCCGGGCCTGGGGTATGGACATGTCCGTATTGGTAGCCACCCAGAGGGCGCCCGCGGCAACAACATAGGATGCCTCGGCCAGGTCCTTCCATGCGATTTCCGGGTTGAAGCCCTGGACCACAGCCACAGGCTTCTCTTTGGCGCTGTGGACGGGGGTGAGGCCCACGAGTTCGATCTCGTGGGCCAAGGCCGCGCTTCCCGTGATCATGACACGCGAACCCGGAGCGAGGAGTTCGGCCAGAAGATCCCCGGCAGCCTGCGAAGAACTGACCACTTGGTTATCCTCGGCAGGCGCGCCAAGTTCACGAAGATGGGCTGCCACCTGTGCCGGGGTACGCGAGGCGTTGTTGGTGACATAACCCAGCCGCACCCCGACGGACTCAAGCCGCTGCAGGGCTTCCACTGCGCCCGGGATGGCATGTGGACCTGCGTAAACTACTCCGTCCAGATCGGACAGAACGGCGTCGAAACGCGAAACCAGTGAGGCTTCAGTCATTCCTGGACTCTTCGCCGGCGTGGGAAGCCTCTTCTCCGTCTTCTTCAGCGTCGTCGTCTTCCTCCACGGAATCGCGGTCCGACTCGGCGTCGTCGGACTCAAAGTAGTCAGACTCGGCGTCGTCGAGTTCCACTTCGTCCTGTTCGGGGGCTTCATGGGCGATAACTGTCTCTGCGCGTGCCGGTGCGTCCGCGGACTGGCGCTCCTCGGCTCGCTCGGTGTTCCCTTCGAGATTCCGGAAACGAGGTTTGCGTGCTTCGTTTTCGTCGTCTTCGCCGAGGTCGATGATGTCCGGGTCCTCGAAGTCTCCAACGCCGAGGGCGTTTTCGGCCACGACCGCCTGGCGCTGCCACTTGCCGGCTTCTTCCGTGCGACCCACTGCCGTCAGGGCGTCGGCATAGGCACGGAACAAGCGCGGGCTGTAGGAGAAGGCGCGGTTGATGTCGAGCTGGATGATCTCCAGTTCGGCCACGGCAGCGTCCAACTGGCCAAGATCGCTCCGGGCGCCCGAAGCCACAATGGCGAGCTCAACCTTGCCGGGAGCGTCGAGATCCTGCGCCTCGGGTGAACGGACGACGTCGAGCGCACGGTCCGGCCGCCCCAGGCCGCGTTCGCAGTCGGCCATGAGGGGCAAATGGACGTTGGAGCCGCTGATCCGCCGGTAGGTGCGGAATTCGCGAAGAGCCTCGCCATAGTGGCCGGCGGCATAGGCGGTCAGGCCCACGGCTTCACGGACGGCTGCCAAACGCCCGCCGCGACGGCTCGCGGCCAGGGCGTGCTGGAAGGACAGCTCAGGGTCGATATCGATGAGGCGGCCGGCCATCACCAGGTGCTTGGCGACCCAATCGGCATTCATGCCTTCAAGGGTCTTGATCTGGTGCTTCGTGACCCGGTCGAGTTCCTGGCCCGTGACGTCGTCGTCGATCTCGGGGGAACGCTCGCGGTCCGGGCGGTTGGCGCTGCGCAGATCCGCCGCGTTCGGAACCCGCGCGGGACGTTCTTCCCAGGATCCGCCGCCGAAGCTGCGTCCCTCGGTACGTGGGCCATCGAACTTGCGGGGACCGCGCTCCGGGCGGTCGCCGAAGCTACGACGCTCTCCGTCGCCTTCGCGGCGCGGACGGTCACCGAAGGGCTTGCGGTCACGATCACCGAAAGGCTTCCGGTCACGATCACCAAAAGGCTTCCGGTCACGATCACCGAAAGGCTTCCGGTCACGATCACCGAAAGGCTTCCGGTCACGATCACCGAAACTCGGGCGCGCATCCCCATCACGACGAGGACGATCACCAAACGGCTTACGATCCCGGTCACCGAAGGGCTTACGATCCCGGTCACCGAAGGGCTTACGATCCCGGTCACCGAAGGGCTTACGATCCCGGTCACCGTCGCGGCTCGGCCGATCACCAAACGGCTTACGATCCCGGTCACCGAAACTCGGGCGCGCATCTCCATCACGACGAGGACGATCACCAAAGCTACGGCGCTCACCATCGCCGACCGGCTTCCGATCCCGGTCACCGCCAGCGGCGCCGTCACGGTTGTCCCTGGAACGGAACCCTCGGGGGTCGCCCCCGGAATTGTTGTTGGCGCGGAACGGGCCGCGCTCGCCACGGCCACCGCCGAAGTTGCCGCGATTGCCGCCGTTGTGCTCAGCCATGATGGATTCCTCCTGTTGTGAGCTGACCACTGGCGCATGCGCAGCCGCTCTTATCCGTATTTTGTTCTCACGCCGCCGGGATCCGGCTCGTATCTCTTATGCAATTCTAGGTGAACAGCCATCGGCGAACGCATTCGAAGGCCGCGTATTCAGCTTCCCGTGGGAATCATCACAACTTGATGCCCCGGCAAACACCCTTCGGCCCTCTGGGAACCAAGCCCGCGGCCGGCGTGTCAGTTCTTAGAAGCCGTCAAGTCTACCCAATCCCTCCAACAACGCCCGCTCACATATAGCGGTCCCCGACCGGACGCCCGCTCACCTATGAGGGGTCCGAGCCGGACTTATGTGAGCGGGGGTTTGTGGAAACCGGCCCATAGGTGAGCCGGGGTTTGTGGAAACCGGCCCATACGTGAGCCGGCGCTTGGTGAAACGGGCTTATATGTGAGCGGGGGTTGGTGGAAACCGGGCCGTATGTGAGCGGGGGTTTGATCCGCCGGACCCTCGCTCACG
>NZ_MTPV01000048.1:0-46322 GCF_002009585.1 Arthrobacter sp. SRS-W-1-2016
ATCCCCTGGTTCATCCCGCCACCCCACACCGACCCGCAGCGGAAACCCCGAAGAAACCACTACTTCCAAATATGAGCTCACGCACCCAGCAGTCCCGTCGTGCGGTATGGAATCACCTCGCGCAGGAACATGCTGGTGGACGTGCGCACGATTCCGGGGCACAGCCTGATCTCTTCGGAGACCCGGTATAGATCGTCTGGGCTCGTGGCGACCACGCGGATGATGAGGTCGGTGTCCCCTGCTGGCGCATGGCATTCAAGCACCTCGGGGATGTCGCGGAGGGCAGCGATCGCCTCGTTCAGCCGGCTCTGATCCAACTCTGCACTCACCGCCGCCGCGACGCCGCGGCCCAGCGCCGAGGGCAGCACCCGGCTGCTGTTCGGACGCAAAGCGCCCGACGCCGACATGCGCTCCAGGCGCGACTGAACGGTTCCGCGCGCCAAGCCCAAGCGCTGGGCGAGGACCATGATCGGCACCCGGGGGTCGTCGTCGAGCGCGGCAAGGATCCGCTTGTCCGTTGAATCCAGTTCCTGCATCGCTGCCGCTTTCTGCCTGGTTGCCGGGAGTTCGGTTGGTCAGAATGTCCAGCCGAAGCTATTCTCCCGCACCCGCCGAACCAACTCCGGCAAAGTGATCATCTCCTGTCCATCAATTGTCAAGAAAATGGTCAGATTGACCAGTAGTGATTGAGTCCGTTGCGCCAGCTGTAGTGTTGCTGTTGAAATAGTGGCAACGAAGGGAAAGGCTACCGCCGGACCCCGCAGGCTACGGATCTTCCGGTACACCACCCGGCCACCCGAAACACCGTCCCGCAAAGACGCAGCCGCTGATTGACTCTTGTTCACACATCGTCTTTCCGCACCCCGTCGGCCGAGCGCCGGCACCACCATAAGAGCCCCTGAGCCACCGAACGCGTTGCGGTAGCTGAGGGGCTCTTGTGCTGACCGGGTTGAACGGGGGTCCTCTCTTTGGCAACTAACGGTACGCAATTCTCCCAGTCTCCCGCACCCTCGCCGGAATCCTGCAGGCATGCCCGGCGACGCATAGTCTTGTGCCATGACTTCCACTGGCCGCTTCGCTCCGAGCCCCTCCGGCGAGCTCCACGTGGGCAATCTGCGCACCGCCATGCTCGCGTGGCTCTTCGCGCGTTCCACGGGCCGGAGCTTCCTGCTGCGCGTCGAAGACCTCGACCGCGCACGGGCAGGTGCCGAGGAAGTCCAGCTCCGGGATCTTGAAGCAATCGGCGTGACGTGGGACGGTGCCGTCGTTCGCCAGACGGACCGGGCCGGGCTGTACAACGACGCGATCGAGCAGCTCGCTGACGCCGGACTAACGTATGAGTGCTTCTGCACGCGGCGCGAAATCCAGGATGCGCCGTCCGCCCCGCACGCGCCGCGAGGCGCCTACCCTGGCACGTGTAGGAACCTTTCGACGGCGGAGCTCGAGATCCGGCGGGCCTCCCGCCCGGCCGCCATCCGGCTCCGCTCCGAAACGCATGAATGGACTGTGGAAGACAAGCTGCACGGATCCTACACAGGCGTCGTGGACGACTTTGTGCTCCGGCGGAATGACGGCGTCACTGCCTACAATCTGGCCGTGGTGGTGGATGACGCGGAGCAAGGCGTGGACCAAGTGGTCCGCGGGGACGACCTCCTGTCCTCCACACCCCGCCAGGCCTATTTGGCCTCCTTGTTGGGCGTACCCGTTCCGGAATATGCCCACGTCCCCCTGGTACTGAATCGCGACGGCGCCCGGCTGGCCAAGCGCGACGGTGCGGTGATGCTCGGCGAGCTCGCCGCCGTCGGGCTGCCTGCCGGGGAGGTGCGGGACGTGATCCTGGAATCGCTCGGCTTGCCGGGAGGGCCCCTTGGTGAGGCCTTGGGTAGATTTGATCCGGCCCGATTGCCACGCGGGCCATGGATATGGAATGGCATTCAGCAATCAACCCTCCGGAAAGGGGCCTAAGTGCTCGCCTATGTGCTGACCCGCTACGGCGGTGCCGACGCAATGGAGCTGCAGGACGTCCCGAGGCCGATTGCCGGTCCGGGCGAGGTCTTGGTCAGGGTGTTTGCCGCCGGGCTCAACCCCGTGGACTACAAACAGCGCGAAGGGGCAGTCCGGGTGATCACCAGGCCCAGGCTGCCTTTGGTGGCCGGAAGCGAACTGGCCGGGATCGTGGAAGCCGTGGGACCGGGCGTCACCCGCTTTTCCACGGGAGACCGGGTGTTTGCGCGCGTGGACAAGACCCTGTTGGGAGCCTTTGCCGAGCACGCTGCAGTCCACGAGGATCTTGTGGCGCTCATGCCCCGGTCGCTCAGCTACACGGAGGCCGCGAGCCTTCCCTTGGCCGGCCTCACCGCGTTGCAGGCATTGCGCGACGAGCTCAAGGTCAAGCCCGGGACCAAGCTGTTCATCTCCGGAGGCGCGGGCGGAGTCGGAACCCTTGCCATCCAGCTGGCCAAATACTTTGGTGCCGAGGTGACCACCACTGCGTCCCCGCGTGGAGAAGCGTTGGTACGGCGGCTCGGGGCGGACGCCGTCGTCGACTACACGAAGGAAAACCTGGGCGAAGTGCTCAGTGGCTTCGACGCTGCGCTGGACCTCGTGGGTGGCGAGACGCTGGGCCAGACGTTCAAGATCCTCAAGCCGGGCGCGAAAGTGGTCAGCATCGCCGGGATGCCCGAACCGCAGACGGCATTGAAGGACCTTGCGGCCCCGGCCTGGATGACCGTGTTGTTCTGGGCGGTCAGCCTCGGAATCCGGAGGCGTGCCCGTGAGGCCAACGTCCGGTACCGCTACCTTTTCATGCACCCCAGCGGCGAGGACCTGAAGTTCCTGGCACGCCTCGTTTCCGAGGGGAAACTGCAACCAGTGGTGGACAGCAGCTATCCGCTCGAAAAGATCGCCGATGCTTTCGCCACCCTGGAGCAGGGACGCGCCAAGGGCAAGATCGTGGTGACCATGGACACTCGCGGCTAGGCCCACTCTGCCGGGTTCCTTGGCCGAACGTAGCGAGGTTAGGGGGCAGAAGGGATTAGGCTGTCCGGGTGGATGCACAGACGATTGCCCCTGGATTCGAACCGGTAGCCGAACTCTTTGGCCGTTTCCTCAACGAGGACCCGGAATATTCAGCCCAGCTTGCGGCCTACCACCGAGGCGTCAAGGTGTTGGACATCAGCGGCGGGCCGCACAGCCGACCGGATTCCGTCACCGGTGTCTTCTCCTGCTCCAAGGGAGTAGCCGGGCTGGTCATCGCGCTGCTGGTCCAGGACGGCTTCCTGGACCTCGACGCCGAGGTGGTCAAGTACTGGCCGGAATTCGGCGCCGAAGGAAAGGCCGCGATTACCGTGGCCCAGCTGCTCTCCCACCAGGCCGGACTTCTGGGAGTCGAAGGCGGACTCACCCTCGCGGAATACAACAACTCGGAGCTGGCCGCCGCCAAACTCGCTCAAATGCGGCCGCTGTGGAAGCCCGGGACCGCCTTCGGGTACCACGCCCTGACCATCGGTGTCTTCATGGAGGAGCTCTGCCGCAGGATCACAGGGTACACCCTCCAGGAAATCTACGAACAGCGGATCCGCTCGGTCACGGGCGCCCATTTCTTCCTGGGACTGCCCGAGTCCGAGGAGCCCCGCTACGCCACCCTTCGTTGGGCCACAGACCCCTCCCAGCCGTGGATTGATCCGGCCAGCCACTTCGGCCTTTCGGTGAACTCATCGGTCGGGGAGATCCTCGACCTGCCCAACATCCGCGAGGTCCGCGCAGCCGGCCTGAGTTCCGCCGCCGGTGTCGCCAGCGCCGAAGGCATGGCCCGCGTTTACGCTGCGGCACTCACGGGACTGGCCGCCGACGGCGACCGACCCGCCGTCGCGCCCCTCCTCAGCGAGGAGACCATCCAGGCCGTCTCGGCCGAGCAGGTCTTCGGCATCGACCGGGTCTTCGGCGAGACCAGCTGCTTTGGGACCGTGTTCATGAAATCGCATGCCCGCTCGCCGTACGGCAGCTACCGGGCGTTCGGGCACGACGGCGCCAGCGCCTCTTTGGGGTTCGCCGACCCTGTGCACGAACTCGCTTTCGGATACGTGCCGCAGCAGGCCGAGCCAGGGGGAGCCGGATGCCGCAACCTCGAACTGAGCGCCGCCGTGCGGAAAGCAGTCACCGAACTGGCTCAGTAGGATGAAGCATGACCGAACCGAGATTCACCGTTGAAACAGCCATGGTCCTTGCCGAAGTGGCGCACAATCGCCAGAAGGACAAGCTGAAGCGGCCCTACCGCGAGCACGTGCTCGCAGTAGGGGATGCGCTCGCCGATTTCGATGACGACATCCGGATCGCAGGCTACCTGCACGACATCGCCAAGGACACGCCCATTACCAAGCAGGCGTTGCTCGACATGGGTGTTTCAGAGCGCGCCGTGGCCATCATCGAACGCGTAACGCGCCGTTTCCAGGACGACTCTGACAACGACGAAGCCGTCATGCTGCACATCGCACAGGACCATGACGCCACCCTCGTCAAGATCGCATGCAACGCCCACAACTCCGTGCCGGAGCGGGTGCGGGCGCTCGCCGAGAAATGGCCGGACAAGGCGCCCACCACGCGCTACGCAGACGCCCGGCAAGTGCTCTACAAGGCGGTCCCACGGGGCGAAATCCACTTGGTCCTGCAGCGCATCAACCCGGATCTGCTCTCCGAGATGGACCGGCTGGCGGGCTAGCAGTTCGGCCCGCAGGTCCCGCCGGCCTACGGTTTGGCCGGGTCATCCGGCCCCGGGTTGGTGGCGGCAGCAGCCTTCCGGGTAATGGATGCCGTGACTTCCGCCAGGACCCGCTGGTGGATCTCGGCGGTGAGCTCGTGGATCGCACGGGTCAGGTCGGTGTTCTCCTCGAGCAGGTGCTCCTGGGCGTTGTAGTCATGGTCCGCCTTCACCTGCTGGAAGGCCGCTTGACGGTTCTGTCCGATCATGACGAAGGTCGAGAGGAAGATCGCTTCGAGCGAGACGATCAGCGTCAACGTCGGCCACGGACTCTGCTCGAACACGAGCATCCACACAGCGAAGAGCAATATATGCAGGTAGACGAAGTTCATCGATCCGGCGAAGGCTGTAATTGCATCCGCTACTCGAAGCTGAATGCTTGCCGCCCGGCGCTCGGCCTCTGCCAGGACCGATGGGTGAAGCTTTTCCCGCTCGCTTTGAGAGAGCAATCGAGTGGGTCTCAGATAGGAGCGCGGATGCGGAAGAGTGCCTTTGGTGGGTGTCGATTGCTGTCCGGCCTGCTGTGCCATACGTTCAATCCCTTGGGTCGCGGCGAGCCCATCTCGCCTCTGAGAGCGAGCCTAGCGTTGCCATGCGCGCGAACCTAGGATCCAACGCTCGTGCAAGATGCGCCGAGTCGGGGCAGGGCGGGGTAGTGCCGGGGCAAGGGGTGCCCTGTCCCGGCGCCCGCGTGGTGGAAGGCGGTTCGTGCTTATACGCGGGATGATCTTCCACGAAGGAAGTGGAAGATCAGGACGATCACGGCAATAACCAAGAGCAGGTGAATGAACCCGCCGCCGATGTTGCCGATAAAGCCGAGAAGCCAGAGGACCGCGATAATGATGGCTATCCAAAGCAACATAAGAGTCTCCCTTTTGTGTACAGATGGAACTGCTGATTCTGCGCCCCGCAGCTCTGCGACCTGCGCAGATACCGCGTGGTGCCCTCACCTTATGTCAGGATCGGGTCCCTGTTAACGGGTACGCAATAAGCGATAGCAGGGTTCCGGTTTAAGAGGCCGAAGCAGGGAAAACTACCCGCTCATCAACCTTCGCCGATGCTTGAGCTCCTTGACCCAGTCCCTCGTCTGCAGCGGTCCGAATGGCAAGGTGCCGGCATCGAGCTCTGCGATGAGCGGCCCCGCAGCCTTGAGTGCGAGTTCCAGAACCCCCTCCGCCGCGCGCTCGGTCAGCCCGAGCTTCCCGGCCCAGGCAAGGAAGTGCTTCCGGGAGATTCCGCTCTTCTTGCCGCCGATTCCCAGCGCCAGGGTCTTGTCTCCGTAGACCACTGTGGAGGGGATGTCGTAAACCGGCGCGATGGTGTACTCGCCCTGCGGCGACTGCACCCCTGCCTGCGACTGCACCATCGACACGTTCTTCGCGTGGAGGTCGCCGTTGCCGCTGAGCCAGGCGAACGCGAGCTGGATAGCCAGGTTCCGCAAGGCCGGCAGGGGCGCGGAACAGTGGGCCGCCAACGCCGCGCAAACCTCGCCGAACGGCACGCTGTACTTGTCCGCGGGATAGAGTCCCAGCACTTGGGCCCCGTCCTCGACGGCGAGACGTACCGGAGCGCCGTCGGCTCCGGTGAGGCGATCGAAACGCTCCACGAGAAGCCCGGCCCGCCCGCCGACGTCGTGCACCAATTGCACGCTGCTCACCGGGATCCGCAGCTTGCGCGCATAACGGAACATGAGGAACTCGTTTTCCACGACGAACGGGAACTCCGGGGCATTGAGTTTGAGGATGAAGCGCTTGCCCGCTTGCGCCACCGGGAGTGAGATCATCCCGGCCGACAACTTGTCCTGCACACCCGCCAGAGCCACGGGATCGATCAGTCCCGAATCGCCCAGCAGCGCATCGAAGTCGAGCGGCAGCTTCGAATCGAGGACGACGGCGGAGCCTCCCTCCGTGGGCGGCTCACCGTGGGGGACGGTCTGGACATCTCCCACCGCATCGCCGCCCGCGCCCATGAGGAGCGCGAGCTCGTCGTCGGCGCTGGCCTTGACCGCGCGGCGCAGGGAATTCAGGCGGCGGCCTTCCGGGAGGAGGCCCGTGAAGTAGGGCGGAACCGCGCCGCTCGGTGTGAACACTGCTTCTTTCGTCAGCGGGAGCGTCGTGGCGACAGCCGGACCGCCCGAGTCGAGGTACCGCGGCAAGTAGCTGAACTTGGTGCCGCCTTCATGCCGCTCGATGCGCGCAGCCAGGACCCCCTGCTTGTAGACGTCGGCGATGCGGTGGAAGGTCATGACAGCTTGGATTGCTTGCCCGCGGCTTGCACCGCGAGCTCAAGGCCCAGCGTGCCGAGGACCGCGAGGAGTGGTTCCAATTGGACGGTGGTCTTCCCCTGCTCCACGAAGCGGATGAATCGTTCCGATACTCCTGCGAGGTCCGCGAGGTCGGACTGGCTCAGGCTGAGGGAACCGCGGCGGGCACGGACCGTGGTGCCCAGGGACTCGGTGAATTCCTTGGGGGACATGTCCATCCTTCAGGGTCTTTTGCGGGCATGCGCGTTGTGCACCTCCGGCACGTTCGTGCCGGTTTCACCATTTTCCGCCTACCTGGGAGGTGAATCAAGGGTTCGCCGCCGGGAATCGGCACGTTCGTGCCGGTCTCTTTCTAAGTGGCCGGGTGTGCCCTCAGCTTTTCGAGCGCCGCTTCCCGACGTGCGGCGCGTGGCGGTGCGATTCGGCTCCTGGGGATCGCGCCCGCCCATGCGCGACAATGCATGGCGCAATGGATACATGGACATGGTTCAGGGTACCGCCGGGAGGCCCCTTGGGTCCCGGGTCCTGGTGAGGGCTCCCGGGTTCCTTTTGGCCCACAACAGCAGCCCGATGTAGGTCAGGTCGAAAATGCTGCACAGGCCGCCAACGCCCAGGATGAACAGTGAATTCTCAAGCACCCCGAAGGTGATGGTGGGCGCCAGGGTCCCGATCCATTTCGCCACTGCGATCACCATGGATTGGCCCCGCACGCCGCGCCGGGCCGCGAACATGGCGATGAATAGCCCGGACATCAGGAGGTTCTGGAGGAAAGCCGCGTACCGGGAGGCCGGATCCCAATCGAACTCGGCGATGAAAAGCCACTGCACGGCGAACGACGCCAGGCCCAGCAAAACCGCCCATCCGATGAACAGAGGCCGCGTGACAAATCCGGGAAGCTCCCGCCGGCCAAACGCGAAGAATGTGTACACAATCGCGATGTCGGCCAACGCCCAGGCAATGTTGATGACGCCCTGCACGGAGAGTCTCGTGCTGAGCGAATGCACGGAGTAGATGACCTCCCACGCGAAGTTCAGACCCAGTGCCGCTGCCGGGATGGCGTACGTCCTGTCGCGGAACCCGATCCGGATCGCGCATATGTAGACCGTCGTCCAGGCGACGCCGCTCAGGATGGTCAGAAACAGGTTCACGGTTCCTCCTTCTTCCAACGCGGGGTCCCTTAGCGCCCATCAGGGGCCCCGACATGGGCCGTAAGTGACCCCGCGTTGCTCTAAACCCGGCCCAGTGCGTCGATGTCCTCGAGGAAGTCTTGGTGGACTTCGTCGCTGACGGTCGTGCGGGTGTCGGCGATGGCGTCGAGGTAGTCCTGGGTGACCGGCCCCTTGCGGGCGTTCGACGCCGGTGCGGCGCCTTCGGTGGGTGACGCGCCGGGAGCGCCGGCTGTGTAGACTGCTTTTTCCAACGCGCGCTGGGAGGCGCTGCGTGCCGCGTACTCAATGTCCGCGGGGGAGAAACCCTCCGTCCGTGACACCAGCAGCGCCACGTCCACGGAGTCCACCACGCTGGCGGGGATGAAGCGCTGCCACATGGCCTCGCGGGCGTGGACGTCGGGCAGGCCGATGGGGATGACGTAATCGAAGCGGCCGTGGCGCAGGAAGGCGGTGTCCAGGGCGCGGATGAAGTTGGTGGCGCACACCAGCAGCCGGCCGGGCTGTTCGCGGAAGGCGGGGATGATCTTGAGAAGCTCGTTGGTGACGCCCTGCAGCGGGGACGGCGGCTCGCCGGAGCGCTGGGACGCGATCTCCTCGACCTCGTCGATGAAGACGACCGCGTGCTCCAGTTCGGCGATTTCCAGGAACGTCTCGCGCAGCGCCCCGGCCAGTCCCTTGGGATCGGAGGCCAGCCGCGAGGGGAAGACCTCCACGAAGGGCCATTCGAGCCGGGAGGCGATGGCTTTGGCGAACGTGGTCTTGCCGGTCCCGGGCGGGCCGAAGAGCACGACGGCGCGCGGGGGCACCACGCCGTATTGATCGGCGAGGTCGGCTTCGGCCAGGGGCAGGACCAGGCGGCGTTCCAGGAGTTCCTTTTCGCGGCGCATGCCGGCGACGTTTTCCCACAGGTCCCGGGCAAGGATGCGGCCGCCGAGTTGGCTCAACGGTTCGAGTTCCTGGCGCTGGACCGGGATGGTCCGTTCGAAGTAGTGCAGGTTTTGCTTGAGCAGGAAGCCGCGGCCCAGGAACGCTTCGACACGGGTTTCGGACTCGGGCATGAGCGCCGAGAGCTTGTTGAGCCCGTGCGGGGTCATCCGGTTCTCGACGGCGGCCAGCAGCGAGGTGCCGATCCCGCGGCCACGGAACTCGGGCAGCGTGGCCAGGAAAACGATCCAGCCCTGGTCATGGGCCGCACGTCCGACGGCGGCACCCACCACCTGCTCGCCCTGCACCGCCACCACGGCGTGGTCCTTCTCGCACGACGCGAGGACCTCGGAGAGTGCATAGACAGGGTCCACGTTGTCCGCTTTGAGCGACTCCCACAGGTGCAGGATGCCGTCCATGTCCGAGGAATGGAAATCCCTGATACGCCAATTGCTCATGCCCTGCTCCTTGGTCGATCGCCATCGATTGCCTGGTGTTGAGCATAGGCGAACCGTTGGCGGAGAGGGGTTGCGTGGGCGTTGCGTTACGTGGCGGGGTGGAACTCTTTGCGCTGGCGGCCGAGCCCTTCTATTTCAATCTCTACAACGTCTCCGGTCTGGATATACGGGAAGCGGCCGGACATTGCCACGCCTTCGGGCGTACCCGTAATAATGACGTCTCCGGGCTCCAGCACCATGTGCTGGCTCAAGTGGTGGACAAGCGTGGCGGGATCAAAAATCAGGTCCGCGGTGGAGGAGTCTTGGCGAGCCTCGCCATTCACCCACGTGCGCAGCCGTAGTGCGCTTGCATCTATCTCGCCGGCGGGAACCAGCCACGGCCCTAGTGGGGTGGATTGCGGGAGGGTCTTGCCTTTGGTCCATTGCCCGGCAGCGCCGGGGAGCTGCAGTTCACGCTCGGACAGGTCGTTGGCCAGAACGTAGCCTGCGATGCACGCTGCAGCCTCGTCTAGGTCTGCCAAATAGGTGGCTTCCCGTCCGACAACAATTCCGAGTTCCACTTCCCAGTCGTATTTTTCCGACGAAGGCGGAATGGGGGCGGCGTCGAATGGTCCCGCGACGGTGTTGGAAGGCTTCAGGAAGACGACGGGCACTTCCGGCGGTGTGGCTCCAGACTCCGCCGCATGCGCGGCATAGTTCAGCCCGATCCCGACGACGGTGCCTGGCCGGGCAATCGGGGCGCCGACCCGGAGTCCTTCGGTGTGAACGGCGGGCAACCTCCCGGCGTCGAGCGCATCCTGCGTGGCGGCGATACCGCCGCCGGCGAGGAACGCGCCGTCGATGTCGGCAGTTAGCGGGCGCAGGTCGAAGGACTTTTCCAGGCCTTCGGAATCTGTGGCGATGACCACCGGCTGCTCGTGGCCGACCGGTCCTAAACGGGCAAATTTCACGTGCATTCTCTCCTTTGAGCTGCGGGTTGTCCTTCTTCCATGGTGCCACCGGTCTTCAAATCGGTCTGGTCACATTTCGCGGGAATCAGATGGCGAAGCGCCGCACAGCTCCTGGCACCCAACTAACTCGCATTTGTTGTCGTTATCAGGCCCCAAAACGACAACAAATGCGACTCAGTTGGGGGAGTTAACGCACGACGGCGGCACCCGGGTTCCGCGCGAACGGAACCCGGGTGCCGCCGTCGGGCACTCAGTACTGGAGGGACTAGATCTTGTCCTCTGAGCCGGCAACCGGCAGGTTGGCGATCACGGGGGAGCTGCCGGTGTAACCGTCCCGGGCTGCGGCGATCTCGTGGATTTGCTTGCGGCACATGTACCAACCAACCACGATGAGCGCACAGGCGATGGCCGTAACCAGCATGGTGAGCGGAGAGTCGATGAACACCATCACCAGCACGCCCACCAGGAAAAGCAGCGAAAGGTAGCCTGTGTAGGGGGCGCCGAACATCCGGAAGGAGGGACGCTTCACCCAGCCCTTGTCGGCCCAGCGCTTGAGCTGCATCTGGCACAGGACGATCGTGGCCCACGTGACGATGATGCCCACGGAGGCGACGTTGAGGACGATCTCGAAGGCGTCGGCCGGGACCAGGTAGTTCAGCGGAACACCGAGCAGGGAGACGCCGGCCGTGATGGCGATGCCGCCGTAGGGGACGCCGGCCTTGTTCATGCGCTGGGCGAACTTCGGAGCGGAACCGGCCACGGACATGGAGCGCAGGATGCGGCCCGTCGAGTACAAGCCGGCATTCAGGGAGGACAGGGCAGCGGTGAGGACCACGAGGTTCATGATCACGTCCACGCCCTGCACACCGATGTGGCCGAAGAAGGTCACAAACGGGCTGACACCCTTGACGTAGGAGGTGTACGGCAGCAAGAGCGCCAAGAGGATAACGGAACCGACGTAGAAGACGGCGATGCGGAAGACCACGGAGTTGATGGCCTTGGGCATGATCTTCTCGGGGTTCTCCGTCTCACCGGCTGCGGTACCCACGAGTTCAATCGAGGCGTAGGCGAACAGCACACCCTGCATGAGGATGATCATGGGCAGGATCCCGTTGGGGAAAATCCCGCCATGGTCTGTCAGGAGGCTGAAGCCGACTTCCTGGCCCGGTACCGGCGTGCCGAAGATGACGAAGAAGGTGCCGACCAACAGGAAAGCAACCAGCGCGGCCACCTTGATGAGCGCGAAGTAGAACTCCATTTCGCCGAAGACCTTGACCGAGACCAGATTCAGGCAAAGCACCACCAGAAGCGCGATCAGTGCCCACGCCCACTGCGGAACGACGCCGATCCAAGGCACATATTTGCCGAAGAAGTTCATATAGAGGGCCGCGGCGGTGGTGTCCACGATGGTGGTGGTCGCCCAGTTGATCCAGTAGAACCAGCCGGAGACAAACGCGGCCTTCTCGCCGAAGAACTCGCGGGCGTAGGAGACGAAGGAGCCCGACGACGGGCGGTGCAGCACGAGTTCGCCGAGGGCGCGCAGGATCAGGAAGGCAAAGAAGCCGCAGACTGCGTAAGCGATGACGAGGGAAGGGCCCGCCGCGTTGAGGCGGCCTCCGGCGCCCAGGAACAGGCCGGTGCCGATGGCACCGCCGATGGCGATCATCTGGATCTGACGCGGCTTCAGGCTCTTGTGATAGCCCTTGTCCTCGGCATGGAGGAGCTTTTCAGTGGAGTGCGCCTGTGATGGGACCGTGTGGTCCGTGATGGGTGCATTGGTCATGGGAATCCTTAGGGGTGTCCTGTTGGGGGTCCGGATCGTGCCGTCCGGCCTGTTTCTTCGCGCGTTCAGGCCCGACAGCGGCTGGTGAGTGGCGCCGTCGTCGGACGCTCTCCGGGGCTCAGTCTAATTGCTGAGGTTGGCCAGGCGTTCGGGGCGGAGGAGCTCATCGAGCTGCTCCGAGGTCAGCAAGCCGTGTTCGAGAACGAGCTCGGCGACGCCCTTGCCACTTGCCAGCGCTTCTTGCGCAATGGCAGTGGCGGAGGCGTAGCCGATGTGCGGATTGAGTGCCGTGACGAGTCCGATCGACTGCTCTACCGTGAGGCGCAGGTGCTCGGTATTCGCGGTGATGCCCCGGATGCAGCGCGACGTGAGTGTGCGGCACGCGGCTTCCAGGTGGGAGATGCTCTTGTGGAGGCTGTGGACAATTATCGGTTCGAAGGCGTTCAGCTGGAGCTGTCCCGCTTCGGCTGCCATGGTGACCGTGACATCGTTGCCGATGACTTCATAGGCCACTTGGCTGACCACTTCCGGGATCACCGGATTGATCTTGCCTGGCATGATGGACGATCCCGACTGCACAGCCGGGAGGTTGATCTCGCCCAGTCCCGCACGCGGTCCGGAGGACAGCAAGCGGAGGTCGTTGCAAATCTTGGAAAGCTTGACGGCGACGCGCTTGAGCACGCCGGAGAGGTGGACGAACGCTCCCACGTCCTGGGTGGCCTCGATGAGGTCCACCGAGGTGACGAGCGGCAGGCCGGTGATCTCTGCCAGGTGCCGGCAGGCTGCGGCGGCGTACCCGACGGGGGCATTCAGGCCGGTTCCGATGGCGGTGGCGCCGAGGTTGATCTCGTGGATGAGCAGCTGGGACTCGGCCAGTCGAGCGCGGTCCTCGCCCACGGTCACCGCGTAGCCGCCGAATTCCTGGCCGAGGGTCATGGGGACGGCGTCCTGCAATTGGGTGCGGCCCATCTTGACCACCGTACGGAATTCCTGGCCTTTCTCCGCGAAGGCGACCTGGAGTTCCTGAAGAGCCTCAAGAAGTCCCTGGACCGAGAAAATGGTGGCCAGGTTGACGGCCGTGGGGTAGACGTCGTTGGTCGACTGGCTCAAGTTGACGTGGTCGTTCGGGTGCAGCCTGGCGTAGTCGCCCTTGGGGTGGCCGAGGATTTCAAGGGCGCGGTTGGCAATGACCTCGTTGGCGTTCATGTTGGAGCTGGTGCCGGCACCGCCTTGGATCACGTCCACCATGAACTGCTCGTGGAGCTTGCCGTCCAGGATGTCCTGGCATGCCTGCTCGATGGCGTCCGCCCGTTCGTCGTCCAGCAGGCCGAGCTCGCGGTTGGTGCGGGCCGCGGCGAGCTTGACAGCGGCGAGGCCCTTGACGAGGTTGGCGTTGCTGGCCAAGGGGTGGCCGGTGATGGGAAAGTTCTCGATGGCGCGCAGCGTGTGCACGCCCCAATAGGCATCGGCAGGGACGTCGCGGTCACCGAGCAGATCGTGTTCCGAGCGGAAACCTGGAATTGTCGTGGAGTGCACGGCAGATGTCATTGCTGTCCTTTGGTCTTTGCGCTTGTTTGGCTGCGTCAGTTGGATGCGAGGAAGTTTGCTGCACGGAGTACGCCGACAGGGTGGCCGCCGCCCAACACAGGCGGACTGGCGAGCGTTGCGAGCTGGCCGCCGTCGAGCCCTAGTTCCTCAAGGACGCGGACGGTGACGGGCATGCGGGCGCGATCGCCGCCGTCGGAAATCTTGATGGCGACGCCGGTGCCGTTCCGCAGGCCGATGAGCTGGAGTCCCTCGAAGCCGTCCTTGGCGAGCAACCCGGGAACCGTACGCATGATCGCCGTGACGTCGCGGCCCTCACCGGCCACCATCTCGGGGAAGGCGCGCATGGCACGGGCTACCTGGCCTTCTGCGACCGCGCTGTCCGCAGCCGCCATACGGCCATAGGCCCTGGCCATCCCGCGCAGGCTGTGGGCAAAGAGCGGAGTGCCGCAACCGTCTGTGCTGATGGCCGCTGCGTCTTCTCCCGTGAGTTCGGTGATTGTGTCCTTCACGAGCACCTGGAGGGGATGCTCGGGATTCAGGTAGCCCTGGACAGGCCAGCCGTTGATCACGCACGTCGCGGCCATGGAAGCGTGCTTGCCGGAACAGTTCTGTGCGAGCTGGGTGGGCTTGCCGCCCGCGCGGAGCCATTCCTCGCGCTCGGCGGTGCCGTACGGGAGGTCGGTGCTGTTTTCCAGGGCGTTTTTGTCCAGGCCGTGCATTTCGAGGATGCGTGCGGCACCGTCGAGGTGCATCGCGGCGCCGGAGTGGCTGGCTGCGGTGAGGGCGAGGAGGTTCCCGGGAAGCTTGAGTCCAGCGCGGACCATGGCGACCGCTTGCAGCGGCTTGAGCGAAGACCGCGGGTAGAACGCGGCTTCGGGCTCGCCCGCTTCGAGGAGCGTTTGGCCGTCCGGCCCGACGGCGATCAGGGAGCCGTAGTGGATGCTCTCCACCAGGCCGTCTCGGGTCTGCTCCGCCAAGGGAACATGGCGTGGGGTGGTTGCCGCAGGGGTGGATGCGGGCATGGCGGTGTGCGTTGCATGCGGGGTGGGCATGACTTCCTTCAGTTGGTGGATCATTTGCTGAGGATGGTGTCCAACGCAACGCTGACGGCGCTGAGATGGTCGGCCATGGCGGCTTCGGCGGCGGGAGCGTCGCCGGATTCGATGGCTTCGACGATGCGGAGGTGTTCATCGTCTGAAACATGCTGGCGGTCGGCCACCATGTTCAAGGTTTCGGATTGATGGGCCAGGGCTTCGCGGATGTCTGCGACAACGCTTTCGAAAACCTTGTTGCCGCTTGCACGGGCGATGGCAGAATGGAAACTGGCGTCGAGGCTGACCCAGGTCTCAGGGTCGGTCTCGGCGGCCATTGAACCGACGATTTCCTTGAGGTGTTCGAGTTCTTCCTGGCTGCGGCGTTTCGCCGCCAGGCCGGCTGCCGGGACTTCGATATGCGGGCGTGCCTCGTTGAGGTCGCTTGCCGAGTATTGACCGAGCGTGAGGTCATTGGCTACCCGGTCCGCGACGACAAATGTACCCTTGCCGGTCTTGGTGACCGTCAGTCCGAGCGCAGTGCAGGAGCGGAGTGCCTCACGGATCACCGAGCGGCTTACCCCATAGTGTGCTGCCAGAGTGGCTTCGGAGCTGAGTTTGGCCCCCACTTCCACGGTTCCGTCTTCAATGTCATGGCGGATGGCGCTGAACACGGCTTCCGCAGCACTGAAGCGGGCGAGGGGCCGGGGGCTTGATAGCCTGGCCGCTTGGGCCAGCCGGGGGACGGCGCCGCTTGTGGCGGTGCGCTGGCCAGCCGCAGCTTCCTGGCTGACGGCTGGCTGTCCAGTGGCGGCCTGTCCGGCTGTCCGGCTGTCTGACAGGTTCACTCTACGAATATGGCACGGGTCACAGGGCGGTGTCAATGTTGGGAGCATAATTACTCCCATGGCCAACCATCGGCGCGGGGGATGGGATTCAACGACGCAGGTAACACCGCCCATCACGGTGGAGGTGCCGGTGGTCGGTATCGGGGCGGGGCCTTCGGACTATGAAGAGTTGGCGCGCTACGTGTTTGCCCTGCGCAGGCCGCGGGGATTGCACATGACGCTGTTGCACTTGGGTGCCCTGGATGACTTCTGCCGGGACGTGGCCGGTTGGACCAAAGGCAACACCGGCACAGAGTCAGCCTTGCTCAAGACTGTTGCGTGGCTCGAGGCTCTGCCGGTGCTGGACGGCTTTTCCGGGGCCGCCGGCAGGCTCATTGTCCTCGGCAGCGGCGGAGTGTGCGGGCTGGAAATAGAGGTGCCCGCCTCGGTGCGTGACTTTCAGGTCTCCCTCGTGCACGCCCTTCACGGGCTACTGGATGAACTGCTTGTCGACAATATCGACGACTTCATCCTCAGCTCCCCTGCCCTTGGGTTCCGTTCGCCTCGCTGGGTACCCCATGTGGCAGTGGGCAAGCCATTGCACAGGGGCCGCGGGCCTTGGGAGATTGGCCGGGTGGGAATTGAGTTCGGCGAATCCCGGATCAGGAACCGCCAAACCTTCCCTCAATTGCCATAGCGGTACCTGCAAGCGGCGATTAGCACCTCGATGCCATCGTCAGTTTCGACGAACGTGTATCCGGAATTCCTATCCGTTGCTTCTGAGCCGGATCGTCCGGGCATGGTGGATGGCGGCCAGGGCAACCGCGCTGGCCGTGAGCCTGAGGGCGTGGACCCTGTACCAGCGCTTCAACAGGGGCCTGCGGCGCGTCTCTTCGAGCGGATAGGGGCTGAAGAAAAGCTTGGGGTTGACGGACCGAAGCAGGTACGCCGTAGCTACGGCTCCCGTGGCGGAGCTGGCCGCACCCACCATCAGCCAAGCCTTGTTGTCGGAATGCTTCCACCCGGCGACGAGGGCAGCGACGGCGGCAGGGGCACTGAGGGGCGCGATCGGCGCGTAGTAGCGCCCGGGGCTCCCCGCGCCAAACGGGGTTCGAGGGAGATCGCTGCTCGGTGCCGAGGCCGCGACCCGGTCCGGGATTTTGACGACGGCCTCATAGAGGTTGCCGAAGAACCAGTGTGCGTGCGTGAATTCCGCGACGCCCAAGAGCCAATCAGCGAGCACATCCCGGCGGTCTGAAGAAGTCTGTCCCATGCCCACAATCTACCGCCGATGCTCGGTGCCGGACATGTGGTTCGCCTTCCACGTCAGCCGCCCGGCCTATATGGTCAGCACCATGGTCCGAGCACAGAGAGGCCAAACGACCTGAGCGATGGAGGGGAGCAGCCCTTGGTCAAGATCCGCATGATTTTGCCCGCGAATGTCCGACATCGTTCCGGGGGAAACATCTACAACGCGAGGCTGGCTGAAGCCCTCCGCGCCCAGGGCGCAGAGGTCTCGATCTGCACGCTCGACGGCGGCTGGCCTTCGGGAACTGCCGGAGACCGAAGCCGCTTTGCAGCCGCCCTTGCCGGAGAGGGACAGGCCATCTACATTGTCGACGGACTGATTGCCTCGGGAGCTCCCACGGAAATCGAGACCGCAATCACTGCCGGGCGTCGTGTCTGGGTGTTGCTCCACGTGCCCCCGTCCGCGGATGACCCACTTGAGACGAGAGCGCTACGCGCCGCGACGGGTCTTCTCTGCACTGGCTCGCGTACCGCCGAAGCGGCCAGAAGCCTTGGGTTGGGCGACGTGCACCTGGCGACCCCGGGGGTAGATCGCCCAACACGCCCAGGTCCGCGAGGCGCTGCGGCGGCACACTTCATCATGGTGGGCGCACTGCTTCCCAATAAGGACCAGATTTTCTTCGTCGACGCTCTGGCCCGGATCAAGGACCTGGCGTGGACAGCGGCGCTTGTTGGCTCCACCAAAGCAGAACCCTCGTACGCCGCAGCCGTGCAGGAGCGCATCCTTCGGAATGGACTGGAAAAACGGGTGAAAACAACAGGCGAGCTCTCCGGCCCGGCTCTGGAAGACCAGTGGAACCGGGCTGACCTTAGTCTGTTGATCTCACACTCGGAGTCCTTCGGCATGGTGGTCCAAGAGTCCCTGGCCCACGGCATACCGGTAGTGGTCCGAAAAGGAACCGGCGCCGTCGAAGCGCTCGGTACCCACGGTGCCGGTGAAGCAATTGATCTCAGCGCAGGAATCGGATCGTTGGAGAAGTTCCTGCGGAGATGGCTCAGCGACGCTGCACTACGCGAGGGCTGGCAGTCAGCAGCCGAGGCAGCGAGCAGTGTGCTGCCGCGATGGGAAGACACGGCACGGGAAGTCCTCCGCGCCGTCGTGGCGTCCTAAAGGCTTCCCCGCCCTACAGGTGCTGAATGCCCGCCCTTTGCATCGCGTCCCTGTAGGTTTCGATGTTCTTGGCCAGGAGTTCCTGCTGCTTCGCCTCGGACAGGGCAAAAGCCCGGCCACCGAGCGCGCTGGCCTTGTAGACCTTGATCCCATGCTGCCGGAGCGGCGAGTGGTAGGTCTTCTCGAAGAGTGCCAGGAAAGCGGCGGCCTCCGCGCCGTGCGCGACGACAGCGGAAACCCTCTTGTTGATCTTGAGGAACTGGCGGAACGGGCGGAGACCGTCGGTCTTCTCTTGTGCGCTCAGTGCCGGGGGCAGTTCGGGGTCGCGGACCCATGGGTAGCAGTTCCACGGCATGACATAACGGACGTCCAAGTCGGCTGAGTCATAGATCAGCTGCGCACGTCGGGCGGCGTCGTCGTCATTGAGGTGCGATACGAAACCCGAGGTGGGGGCCCGCCCCGGGCTGGTCTGGAGGGTGACGATCCGGCACTCATCTTCGTCATGCACCGGATCGATGTAAGGCACGGAAGAACCAGGCCTTTTGGCCATCAGTTCGTCGCACAGCTGCGTTACGGCAGCAATGTTGGGCTCCTGTAGCAAGGCCCTTTTTTCGTCCCAGTCAATAGTCACGTTCTCTCCTTCGGCAGCGCGGCGTCCAGAATCGGCGTCCCTTGCCACTTTACGCCGTCGCTTTACGCGTCGCTCACGCTCCTGCTGAGCCGAGGGACAAAACTGCCCGACGCCGGTCGGCGCGGCGAGCTTCCCGCCCCGCCATTAGTGCGGGTTGCTACTGTCCCTTGAGCTTTTGCATGTCGCGCCGGTCCTTCTTCGTGGGCCGTCCTGCGCCGCGATCGCGCTGAGGCAGCCCGAGTGCCGGCGCGGCGGGGCGCTCGGGGGTGTGGTCGGTGAAGCAATGGGACGCTGCTTCGGCGCCAACCCTTTTCGCAATGAGCCCGCGGACCTCAAGGATGCGCTCGAAGCCGGGCTGCCGTACACGGATGGTGTCGCCGATAATCACAGACTGGGACGCTTTGACCGGGTTCCCGTTGATTCGCACGTGCCCCGCCCTGCACGCGGTTGTGGCTGCGGAGCGTGTCTTGTAAGCACGGATGGCCCAAAGCCAGGCGTCAATGCGCACATTGCCGCTTTTTGATGTTTGGGCGGAGGTCGGAAGGCTAGTCATGATTGCGAACGAGTATAGTCGGCGCGCGGCCTGAACTATTGTCCGAGCGGCCGATTACCGGCGTCGAAGTTCCGCGTATTCAAGGTGCGGGACGACCGTACCCGCGTCGCGTTCCAGGAAGTTGGTACCGGGCGCGACGATATCGTCAATGGCATCCAGGACCGCTTCGTTCAGGACAATATCCGCGGCCTTGAGGTAATCGACCAGATGGTCCTCCGTGCGCGGACCGATGACCACGCTGCTGACGGCCGGATGATTCAATGCGAAACCGACAGCAAGCTGGATGAGGGTCAGTCCATGCCGTTCGGCGACGCGCCCCAAGGCATCGGCTGCGAGGAGTTTGTTCCTGTTGAACGGCGCCGAGACGTCGAAGCGCCCGGGAACGGCCGACGCGCGGGAGCTTTCGGGCTGGGGAACTCCCACGCGGTAGTTCCCGGAGAGCCAGCCGCCGTCGAGCGGTCCATAGCTGAGCACGCCAAGGTTGTACTGCTGCGTGATTGCGAAGACGTCGCGCTCATTCGCGCGGACCAGCAAGGAATAGGGCACCTGGTCCACCACGGGCGGTATGAGGTGGTTCGTTGTGGCGATCCACTGGGCCTCCACAAGCTGCGACGGCGTGAACACCGACGTTCCGTAGTAGAGGATCTTGCCCTGCCGGATGAGGTCGTTGAGGGCCGTGATGGTTTCCAGGACGTCGGTGTTGTAGTCCGGACGATGCGCTTGGTAAAGGTCGATCCGGTCTGTCTGCAAACGGTTCAGGCTGCCCTCCACTGCTTTCATGATCCAGCGCCGGGAATTCCCCGCGTGCGCGGGATTCGGCCCCATTTGCCCGTGGAACTTCGTGGAAAGGAAAACGTCATCACGCCTGCCATGAAGGGCCCGGCCAACAATAGCCTCTGCCTCGCCTTGGGAATAGATGTCGGCGGTGTCGACGCTGGTGATGCCGCCGTCGAGCGCCGCATGGATGATGCGGATGCTTTCTTCGGCGCCCGTGGGCGCCGAACCCGTCCCGAGGTTGAGGGTTCCCAGGGTAAGGGGGCTGATCAGGGCGCCTGTGCGTCCCAGGGTTCGAAGCTCGTTGAGGCTCATCTCCGGCTTCCTCCGTGAAAAATCAAGGCTGTGCAATGGATTGACACGACGCTACACATGTCGTGGCCGGCGCACTCGGAAAACGTACAAATTCTTCGCTTTTCGTATTGCGGGGTAATGAAGACAGCGCATGACGAATTAAGAATTGACTTCAATCGACACGTGAATACACAAATATTGCCGTTATCGGCATCGAGTGAATTAGTAGAAAGGCAGGCACGAAACTACAGAGGAAGGAACCCGCCATGACCCAGGCGACGGTGGATGGAGCCGCTTCGATCAAGCAGGCATTCGCGCAATTTCCCTCAGGCGTGGCGGCCTTCAGTGCCCTGGTCGGCTTTGCGCCCGAGGTCTTGGTGGCATCGAGCTTCACCGTGGGAGTCTCGCTGGAACCACCCCTGGTCATGTTTGCGGTGCAGAACTCCTCCACGACGTGGCCCAAGCTCCGGCGCGCCCCTCGACTGGGTGTTTCCATCCTTGCCCAGGGCCAGGAAGCCGTGTGCCTGCAGCTCTCCTCGCGGACCCAGGACCGGTTCTCGGGCCTCACGACGTCAACGAGCGACGCCGGTGCGGTGTCGATCGACGGCGCGGCGCTGGTGCTTGAATGCGAAGTGGTCTCGGAAACCCCTGCGGGCGACCACGCGATCGTCGTCCTCGAAGTGAAGTCCGTGGAGATCAATCACGACGCCGAGCCCCTCATCTACCACGGTGCAGGGTTCAGGCAATTGGCCGCCTGAGCTTGGGTCCGGCCCCAACTAGCTCGCATTTGTTGTCGTTTTCGCGCGTCAAAACGACACCTAATGCGAGTCAGTTGGGCGCTGCGGGAGGCTAAGCCCTCGGGCGCGCCCCAGCTGAGGCCGTCACGCGGCCGGACGACACAGGCTTGCCACCGTGGGGCTCTCCCCGGTGTTCGCGCACCGGCGCGGACGTCTCGGACGACTCCGCGGCGTTCCCTCCGGCGGGTTCGCCGGAGGCTGGCGGTTCGGTGTCAGAAGCTCCCGCTTCCTGCGCCCGTTCAGCTTCGCGGGCGGCGGCCCTGGCGTCAGCCTCGGCGACGGCGGCGGCCCATTCGCTGTTCATGGCCAGAGGATCCTGCTTCACCGCAACCACAAACGGATGTTCTTTGGCCTGGGTTGTGGCTGCGGCCGTGATTCCGGCCTTGACCTGGGCGGGCTTAGGCCACGTCCGCGGGTTGACAAGCGACTTCCAGGGGACGTTCCGGACAGCAGACCACAGCAACCTGACGGTCGCAATGATTCCAGGACGCGATTTCCGGGGGACCAAAGGCCCCGCGTCCAGTAAGTCTTCCGCCGTCGCCGATTCCTCGGAATCCGCCAGCGGGGAGGGGGTGCGCCGGGGCCTCGGGGGCAGGTGTACCACCGGTTCGGCATGGCGTTTCGGGAAGACCCCCACCATGGCGAGCAGGATGATCCAAACCAGCTTCGCGACGCCGGCCAGCACCAAGGTGACCACGATCAGCAGGCCCAAACCAATGGACATCAGCAAAGCCACCCCGAGCGTTCCGAAAAAAGTCAGATTGAGGCCAAGTGTTGTTGGATCCTCCACGTAGCCTCCTCAAGCCAGAGTTGTGGGGTGGTCGCCGCAACCGAAGGTCTGCGGGCATGTCTTCTAGCCTAAGGGCGAAATCTTAAGGAATCATCCGCCAAACTCCGGCTCGCCGAGGTTGTTTCGAAGCTGTTATCTGCTGTGACAAAATTTGTTACCTAGCTCTCATGTTCTCTTCCAGATAGGGTTCAATGCCAGTCGATCCGGCCCGCCTCCGCCTAGGCGCTTGCCCTTGTTTGTCGGGGGAGCAGTACACCGAATGCTGTGGACGCTTCCACCGCGGAGACGCCGATGCGCCAACGGCGGAACAGCTCATGCGTTCGCGCTACTCGGCCTTTGTGGTTCTCGATAGCGATTACCTTCTGCGCACTTGGCACCCTGACACGAGGCCCGTCGCGCTGGACCTGGACCCGGATATTGAATGGCGCCGGCTGGACATCTTGGCGACGCGCCGGGGCGGCCCCCTGGACGCCGACGGGACCGTCGAGTTCGCGGCGCACTACAGGTCCGACGGCGAACGCGGAGTCCAGCGCGAAAACAGCCGCTTTAAGCGGATCGAGCGCCGTTGGTACTATCTCGACGGCGACGTCGGCTAGCGGTACTTCCGGTGCAGGCTCTCCTTCGGCGAGGCGCCCGGGGTGGCGTCGGCGATCCATGGGCCCGTTCCTTCTGATTGGTCAAGGATTCCGGCCTCAAGCCAGGCGTAGTCGCCCGCGAGCACGTTCGAGGACAACTCGTGATCGACGTCGTCGGTGTTCCGCCACAACTGATCGAAGTATCCATCCACGCGAATCCGGGCCTGCTCGCAGTAGGCCTCTGCAAGTTCGTACGCCGCCGCGCCTCGCTCGGGTGCGGTCTGAAGCAGCATCTCGGCCCTTGAGCAGCACGCTGCCATGGCAAACAACTCAGCTCCGATATCCACGATCCTGCCGAGGAACGCTTGTTTGTATTCGAGCCTCGCCTGCCAGCGGCCCATCCCGTAGAACGTCTGCCTGGCGAGCCTCCGCGAAGCCCGCTCCACATACCTCAGTTGCTTCGCGAGACGCCCGAACTCACCGTAGGACCGGGGATCCAGGCCCGCCCCGGCCACAAGCTTGGGGAGCCATTTGGCGTAGAAACCCGAGGCGCCGACGGCGGCACGCGCCTTTTCCTGAAGCGTCGCGTCCGCGGAAGCGAGCTCGCCCGCGGCCGAAAGGTGGGCGTCGACGGCTTCGCGGGCAATGAGGAGCCGCATGATCTCGGACGAGCCTTCGAAGATCCGGTTGATGCGCATGTCCCTCAGCAATTGCTCGGCGGCCACGGCACGCTCCCCACGGGCTTCCAAGGAGTCCGCCGTCTCAAAGCCGCGGCCACCACGGATCTGCACCAACTCATCGGCCACCGTGTAGCTCAGCTCAGTGGACCAAAGCTTGGCCAGCGCGGCCTCGATCCGCACATCCTTCTGGCCGGCATCGGCCATCTCGGCGGAAAGTTCAAAAACGGCTTCCAAGGCAAAGGTGGTGGCGGCGATGAACGCGATCTTCTTGCCGACGGCTTCGTGCTTTCCGACCGGACGGCCCCATTGGGTGCGGGCGTTGGACCATTCGCGGGCGATCTTCAACGACCACTTGCCCGCCGCCACGCAGAGGCCGGGGATGGAGAGGCGGCCAGTGTTGAGGGTAGTGAGCGCGATCTTGAGTCCCTGGCCTTCGCGGCCCAGACGGTTGGCTGCCGGCACACGGACTTGGTGGAAGCGGGTCACGCCGTTCTCGATGCCGCGCAGGCCCATGAAGGCGTTGCGGTTCTCCACCGTGATGCCGGGGGAGTCCATTTCCACGACGAACGCCGTGATGCCGCCCTTGAGCACCGTGCCATCGGGAGCAGTGCGGGAAGGAACAACCGCCATGACCACTACCAGTTCGGCGATCACGCCGTTGGTGGTCCAAAGTTTGACGCCGTCCAAAACGTAAGACTCGCCGTCGTCGCTTGGCACTGCGGTGCAGCCCATCCGGGCGGGGTCGCTGCCGACGTCGGGCTCTGTCAGCAGGAAGGCCGTGACGGCGCCGGCGGCGCACCGCGGCAAGTATTCCTGCTTTTGTTCGGGCGTGCCGAAGACTTTGACCGGCTCCGGGACGCCGATGGACTGGTGGGCCGACAGCAGAGCGCCAAGGCTGGGATGGACTGATCCCAACAGCGCCAATGCCCGGCCGTAATAGACAAGCGACAGGCCCAGGCCACCGTACTCGCGCGGAATTTTCATGCCGAAAACGCCTAATGCGGTGAGGCCTGCGAGGTAATCGTCCGGGATCCTGGCATCGCGTTCGATCACGCGGCCGGACATCGTGCCGGAGAACTCCGTCAGCTTCGCCATGAACTCTTCGCCGCGCTCGACGTCCTCGGCTTTTGCCTGGGGCCATGGATGGATCAGTCCCAGATCGAAGTCGCCCAGATACAGCCCCTTGGCGAAACTCGGACGGTTCCATTCGGTATCGCGGGCGGCCTCTGCGACTGCGCGGGCTTCTGCGGCCGTGACGCCGTTGCTCTTGTTGTCAGTGGCGGAGGTCATGGGAGGACTCCTCTTGCCGGTTGTGCCGGTTCGAGCCCAGGATCCGCCTCGGGTGGTGGACCCTTCAGCTGTCCCTCAATGCTACTCGCGGGTAGGTACCTGTGCTAGGGGCGGTTTGCGTTGGGAAATCGACCGGAAGTTCAACCTTTCCGGCCTGGTGGACAAGCTGGTCCCACGCAAAATTGATGCCGTGGACCAGGCCACCCAGCACATTCTTCACGGTGTACCAGGCGAGGCTTCCGGCTCCGACCAACGCGAGCGTGGCCATGGCGGCTACCGCGATGAAGGCTGCCAGAACCAGGCCAAGGATTAGTGTTCCCACGAAGACGTAAGTGCTGGTGTCTAAGGTCGTCAAGTCGAACTGCATTGGGTCCCCTCCGCAACGCTGCCAAAGTCGACGTCGGTGTGTCGGCGTCGTTGGTGTAGACACTAGGGTCGGCATCGGCGGTTCAGCCAGCAACGACACCGGCGTCGCGCCGGTTGATACGCGATCGAAACCCTACCGGGAGGTAGATCACGGAAGGGTTGCGGCGCACCCTGCGTTAACCTTGTACGGGGCAGTTTTCGGGATTTCCGCTGCCAAAAGGTTCCGCGGCAGCTGAAGGAGAGTAAGTGTCCCGCTCAGCAATGTCCTCCTCCGATGCCATCAGCGCACGGCTCAGAGACCTCGAACTCCTGACCAAAGGTCCCGCGTGGGCCCTCACCCGCTCGGCGCCCTGGGTCATCGCGGTGCTCCAGGCATCCTTCACCCGAACGAGGCCGCAGCTTCCGCTCGAGGAGTTCCACGCCGACGTCGACGCTTTCCTGGATCAGCTCCGCAGGCAGGATCCGGGGCTGGGTGGGCAGGGGAGTGGCAAGGCTTTTGCCGACGAATGGACCCGCAAGCAGTTCCTGACCCGTCGCAGCCAGTCCGGCCAGATCGTCTACGAAGTCACCGAGGCCGCCGCGCGCGTCCTGGCATTCCTGGACAGCCTGTCCAGCGAACGGTCCACCCTCAACGGTTCCCGCCTCGGGACGCTCTTGGGCGACGTCGAAAAGCTCGCCAACGAGACGAACCCGGACCAAAGCGCCCGGTTGGAATCCCTCGAAGAGGAGATCCAGGAGCGCCAGCAACTGATCGAAGACATCAGTTCCGGCGACTTCGACGGTCTTTTGGACGATGAGGAAGCCGTGGAAGCCGCCGGGAACATCCTGGACCTTGCGGCGAGCCTGCCTGCCGACTACAAGAAGATGCGCGACCGGATCGAAGAGCTGGTGGGCGAGCTCCGCAACCAGATCATCGAGGAGTCCCTCAGCAAGGGTGCCACCATGGCGCAGGTCCTGGAGGCGGATAAGCGCTTGCGGCAGAGTCCCGAAGGCCGCACGTTCCGCTCCTTCACGGCATTCCTTGAGGACCCGCAGCAACAGTTGCGCTTCCGGTCGGCGATCGGCGACGTGTTGAGCCGACAATTCGCGGATGACCTCAGCCATGAGGACCGCGAAACCCTCAAGAACCTCGTGGCGGAACTGCGTACCCAGCACAGCCAGATCCAGCGCATCTACGGCCGGCTGTCCGAAAGCCTCAACAACTACATCCAGAGCGACGACATCCGCCAGTCCGTCCGGCTCCGGCAGGTCCTGCGCGAAGCCGAACAGGCCATCCGTTCCATGCCCTACGAGCGCGACCGTCCCGGACTGGTCCGCGGCCCGGTGTTGTTCAATGCGGGATTCGAATCGCTCGCCATGGTCAAGCTCTTCGATCCGGATGAGTTCGCTGCGCCGCCGAAGCTCGCCGACCCGATCGCCTTCAGCGATTCGGACCGGGTCCGTTCGCTGCGTTCCGCGAAGGCAAGGCCCGCCGTCGTCCGCTCTGCCATGGCGGGTGCCTCCACACTGGCCGGGGCCTGGGCGAACCTCCCGGAGGAAGAACGGCACATCAACACCGTCCGGGCACTCCTGTCCGAAGCGCTGCACGGTGGTGCGGCGTTCGACCGGGGCGCCTGGGAAAACATCGACTTCGAACAAATCGATGGCAGCACACGCACCGCGTACCTGCCGCTCGTGACGCTGACTAAGGATTCCGATGACTGACGCCCACCCCACCGAGCATGCCCCCTCTTCGAAGCAAGGAGTGGACATAAGGCAGCATGTCCGCTCCGAGACTTCCCAGGATGGACATGCGCCTTCCTTGACTGGGGCGGAAGACGGGCATGCTCGTCGGGATGTGCCCACCGATGGACATGTCCACCCGGACCCGTTCCGGGTCACGCCCCGCGACACGTTCGTCGACGGCGCTGCGCTGTTCCCGGGCGACACCGGCGTGCTGCCCATGAAGGTCCGGCAGGCCCTCGTGCGGCTACTCAAGGGCCCCTATGTCGACGGCGGTCGCGACGAAAAGCTCTGGACAACCCTGCTGGACAACCAAGTGATCCTCCGCAGCAGGCTTTCCGAGCTTTTCCTGAACCTGCAACTGGACCACGAGCGCAAGATCGCGGTGCTCCGACCCGTCGATCCCGAAGCCATCGGAGGAAGCACCCGTTCGAGCGTCCTGCGCCAACAGCGCGCGTTGAGCCGGGTGGAAACCATCGTGCTTCTGCGCTTGAGGCTCCTCCTCGACCGCCACGTCACGGCCCAGACGGACCCTGTGATCACCCGCGAAGAAATCGCCGAACTCGTGGCGCACTACCAGCCATCCGGCCAACAAGACGCCCTCCGCGACACCGACGTCGTGAACCGCACGGTCACGAAGCTCCTGGCCCGCCAACTCCTCCTGCCCACGGGCATCGAAGATACCTTCGCGATCTCCAGGGCCCTCCCGCTAGCCCTCCCCTTCGAAAACATCGGCGACATCCCGGCCCAAATCGAAGCGCTGATCGCAGTAGCCGCCGACGAATCAGGTACGGAACCCCTGATCGAACTACCAGACGCGGACGACGACGGCGACACAAACTCGAACGGCGACGCAGAGTCCGACGTCGAGGACGGCGAGGATCCGGTGACCGACCGTAGCGGCGACGACGGGGACATGCGGCAGCATGCGTCTAAGCAGAGCCCACGCGGGCAGGGTTCCCTGGCCGAGCCTGCGAGGCCAGGGGGGCCGTGGGGAGGAACGAGCGAGCACGCAGAGCATGTGTCCGGTGGCGTCGCGACAGGTGACCACAGCTCCAATGGGGTTTCGTTCGACAAGGAGGCGGCCAAATGACCATTGCGACGATGCTTCCGATCGGCGAACTCACGAACCCGGGCCAAATGCGCCTCGCCTTGGTCCAGGTGGTCAACTGGGGCACGTTCCATGGCGCCCACACGATGCACGTGGACCGCAACGGCACCCTACTCACGGGCAATTCGGGCGTCGGCAAGTCGACGCTGTTCGATGCCATGCTGCGTGTCTTCGATGCCCGTCCGCGCTCCAACGAGGCTGCTGCACAGCGGGCCGGCGGGGCTGTGGAGGACAAGAGGACCACGTTCACGTACATGCGTGGAAAAGTGGGCGACAAGGCCGTGGGCGAGGGTTCGGCGAGTGCCTTCCAGCGACCGGGTGCCACGTGGTCCGCCGTCGCGCTGACGTTCGACAACGCGGCCGGAACCAAGACCACCATCTCGGCCCTTTTTGACCTGCCCAAGAACGGCACGGAGTCCAGCGTCGGCCGGTTCTATTTGATCGACAACAAGCCCCTGGATCTCGGCGCGATTGAGGGAATCGCGGAGAAGCGCTTCACGAAGGGCGCGTTGGAGTCCATCTTCCCGGATGCCCAGATCTTCGATGTGCACAAGGCCTTTGCCGAGCGTTTCCGCCGGCTTCTCGGGATCAACTCCGACCAGGCGCTTCCGCTTTTGCGGGTGATCCAGGCCGGCAAGGGGCTGGGGGGCAGCGTCAACACGTTCTTCCGCGACCAGGTGCTCGACGCGCCGGCGACGCTGACGGCTGCGGACGACGTCGTCGAGGAATTCAGCAACCTCATGTCCATCAGGCAGCGGCTGGAGGACGTTCGCCAGCAGCGCGACCAGCTCGCCCCCGTGCCCGGGATGAACAAGGAGTATGCCCAGTCATTGCTCGAGGCCAACCGGCTCCGGGAGCTCAGCGGCGAAGAATTCGACGCGTACAAGCAGCAGCTCTCGGTCACGGTCCATGCCAAGACTTTGGCCCGTTTCAAGGAGCTTGCCCAGGCGAAAGCCAAGGAGCTCAGCACTGAACGAGGCGTCCGGGACGCGCTCGCCAAGGACCTCCGCCAGCTCGAATCGGATTACAACAACCAGGGCGGTAACGCGATTTCGGCGATCGAGCAGTCGCTCGAAAATGCCCGGGTCGGCCTCAAGCTCCGCCAGCAGGTGGAGGAAGCGGCACGCCAAGCACTGGCCGACGCCGGACTCAACCTCGAGTGGACGGCTGAGGGTTGGGAGCAGGCCCACGAGCAGGCCGCGAGCCGCTCCGCCGAACTCAGGGACGATTCGGAGGCGCTGCGGGAACTCCGCTTCGAAGCCTTCGACGGCCACGCCACCAAGAAACGTGAGCTCGCCGCAGCCCAGCAGGAACTCGTCTCGCTGAAGACGCGCAAGTCCCTGCTGCCGCCGTCGAGCATCGAAAACCGTGCCGCGATCGCGGCAGCCACCGGCGTTCCCGAGGACCGCATGCCGTTTGGAGGCGAGCTGATCGACCTCGCCGAGGGCGAGGAACAGTGGCGGCCCGCGGCCGAGCGCGCCCTGCGGAACCTCGCCACGACGCTGCTGGTTCCGGGCGAGCACTTTGCAGCCGTCACGCGCTATCTCAACGACAACTCCATCCGCGGCGCGCTGCGGGCAGTGGACGTCTCCAAACCGCTCGCGGGCGGCGCTTTGGCTGTGGAGGACGTGTCCGACGGCGAGCTGCTGACGAAGCTGAACATCCTCACCTTGGGGGCGAACGCCGACGCCGGTGAATGGATCCGTGAGCGGATCGCCCTCGACTTCGCCTACCCCTGCGTCGAAGACCCGGACGAGCTCGCGAAGCTGGACAAAGGCTTGAGCCTGGGCGGAGTGGTCAAGCGCAACAGGCACACCGTCGAGAAGGACGACCGCTTCACGAGCCGGCAGGACTACGTTCTCGGCTTCGACAACGCTTCCAAGCTGGAGCTCGTGGCCGCGAAGGTCGGCGAGCTCGAAAACGAGCTTCTGAAAGCCGCGGAACTTGCCCAAAGCCGCGAAGATTCCCACCAGGGCATGACGCGCCAGCTCGAAGCCTTGCGCCGCATCGCCGACGATGAGCGTCGCTGGGAACAGGTCTCCGCAGCGGTGGCCGCGGAGGAGCTCGCGAGGATCGAACAGCGGCTCAAGGACGCCTTGGCCGCGCAGGCCGACTTGGAACCCCTGCGGGCAAACATCGAGGCCGTGCGCGAAAAGCACCAGTCCTCCACAGGGTCGGCGGCGGTGTTGCAGAGCGAATACAAGACGCTCGACCAGCAGATGACCACGGCTGACGCCCTCCTTGATGCCGCACGCAACCGCCTGGACCAGGCGCCGCCGTCGGGCGCTACCGCTGCTGCCCTCGAACCGTACTTCAGCGCATTCGGCGAGGTGGGCGAGCTCCACGAACTCGACACCCTGGCTGCCGAAGTCCGGAGCAAGCTCCTGGCCGAACTGCACGCCACCGAGTCGCGCGGGCAGGCGCTGGCCGAGCGGCTGACGCGCATGTTCGAAGGATTCGTGCGCGAATGGGGCACCGCGATTTCCGCGGACCATGGCACCTCGATTGGCGCCGCGGGGGAGTTCGAGTCCCGCTACCACCAGATCGTCAGCGAAGGATTGCCCGCCCAGGAAGCCGAATTCAGGCAATTCTTCAACCAGCGCACGCACGAATCCTTCAGCACGCTGCTCCACCTGCTCGACGAGGAACGCCGCGCCATCACCAGCCGCATCCTGCCCCTCAACGGCATCCTATCGGAGGTCAATTTCCACGAGGGGAGCTTCCTGGAACTCGACATCAAGCAGACGCTGCCCGCCACCGCAAAGCAGTTCAAGGACGCGATCCACAACGCGTTGAAGACGCGTCACTCGAGGCCGTCCCGCGCGGCGGGCGCAGCTTCGGGTGCCGGCGCTTCGGGTGCCGGCGTCCCGCCTGAAGCGGACGACGACGTCGAACTCACCAACCGCTACAAGTCGCTCGAGACGCTGGTCAAACGGCTCGGTTCGCAGACCCCCGAGGACCGGCGTTGGCGAGCCGAAGTGCTGGATGTCCGCGGGCATCTCTTCATCCAGTGCAAGGAACACCGCTCCGTCCAAGGCCCGCGGGGTGGCAAGAAGACCGAGGTGTACATGCACGCGGACACCGGCTCGATGTCCGGTGGCGAGCGGCAGAGATTCACGGCGTTCATCATGGCCGCGGCCCTGAGCTACCAGTTGGGCATCGCCGAGCAGGGTTTCACGACCTACGGAACGGTGATGATGGATGAGGCGTTCGTCCTGGCCTCTGAGGAGTTCGCCGGTGCGGGCATCAAGGCCCTGCACGAGTTCGGTTTCCAGTTGCTGCTGGCCGCGCCCGAGAACGTCATCGACCTTTCCCGGCACCTAGGATCGGTCACCGAAATCCTGCGCGACAAACGAACCAACCGCTCCGGCGTGCTCACTGCTCCCGTTATCGGCGCCCCCGGCGTGCCCGGCGAATGGCGTTCCGAGGCCAACCCCGTGGACATCGTGCTCCGCTAGCCCGGACGCTCGCTCACGTATGTCGCGCTTCCGGCCGACGCTCGCTCACGTATGTCGCGCTTCCGGCCGACGCTAGCTCACCTATGTGGGGTTTCGGACGGACGCTCGCTCACCTGAGGTGAGCGAGCGTCCGCGGGGCGCCTATTTTCCTTGGACCCGCCCCAGGAACTGGGCGGTCCGGGACTGCAGTCCGGCGATTTGGCGAACAACGACGGCGGCCGGGTCCGGATTGATCTCATTCGCCGGGGGCTCCTTGCGGACGTTGGTGCAGCAACCGAATTCCGCGCAGATCAATGTCCCCACCGTGTTGCCGTCGCGACCCGATTGGCCCGCGCGCTTGGCAACCCAAAGGTAAACATCGTCCTTGGAAAAAACGTCGCGGCACAGTTCGCAAAGGACCGAACGCTTCTTGCCGGAGCCTCCCTCGGGCGCGCGGAGCATGATGCCAGTGAGGGAACCTTCGTTCGGAAGGACGAGATAGCCGCGCATCGGCATTTTCTCGTCGCGCCAGCCAAGGAATTCGAGGTTGTCCCAGTCTAGGGAATCGAAGTCCTTCGGGAGGTTGAGTTTGGCGGCCTCCGAGCGGCTCGCATTGATGAATGAGGAACGGATTTGCTGGGCGGTGATTTTCTGCACGGCGAAGTTCTTTCAGATCGTTTTGGGCTCCAAAGAGGAAGGACGCTGGCGTCTGGCGATCCGAGGGCGCGGCGAAGAAAGCCTTCGCGTGAATCTAGTGCGGGGGCGGTGGGTTTAGTTTCCCTTGCCGCCGAGCGGGATGGCCGACGCAGGGGGAGACGCCAAGTAGGCCGACACGGCCACCTCGCAAACCACGGCAGCGCCAACGTGTGCAGTGCGCATGCTCATCCTCTCGATCTTTACCGCGTCTACGGCCCCGGCGCAATTCATTGAATCAACCGGCTCTGTCATCTTTGCAAAGGTCGTCCTTGGTGTCCAAAAATCCCCGGGGTTTTGGTGCCTATAGGTGAGCGGGCGTTGGGGTTTTGGTGCCCATAGGTGAGCGGGCGTTGGGAGGCCCGGCAGTACAAAAGTAATTACGTGATTCAAACGTTTCGTAATTACCCAAAGGGTAGGCTAGCCTTACTTAGGTTTGCATCACTTACCTAAGGAGTCCCGTGGCTTCCCGCCCCTCACGCCGTGCCCTGCTGAAGACCGCAGGTTCAGCGACGGCAGCCTTTGCCGCCGTCGCACTGTCCCTCACCGCTTGCTCAACGGGCTCAACCACCGCCGGTTCAGCCACCATGCCGGCCCCAAGCAGCCAGTTCCCGGTCACCATCAAGAACGTCTTCGGCGACACCACCATCAAGTCGCAACCGCAGCGCGTGGTGACCGTCTCGTGGGTCAACGACGACGTCGCCTTGGCTCTCGGCGTCGTACCGGTCGGGGTGCCCAAGGTCGCCTGGGGCAACAACGACAAGGGCTCCACTCCCTGGAAAGACATCGCGCTGGAGAAGTTGGGTGCCGGCTTCGGCACCGCGAAGGCCCCGGTCCAGTTCTCCGAGGCAGACGGCATCAACTTCACTGAGGTCGCCAAGCTGGCCCCGGACGTCATCCTTGCCGCCTACTCGGGCTTGACAGAAGCCGATTACAAGAAGCTCTCGGAAATTGCCCCCGTCGTGGCGCAGCCCGAACTCGCGTACGGCACGCCGTGGCAGGAAGCCACCACGATCATCGGCAAGGCCTTGGGCAAGAACCCGGAGGCGGCCAAGCTCGTCTCGGACACCGAGGCCACCATCAAGGCCAAGGTCTCCGCGTTCCCGCAGCTCGCCGGCAAGTCCTTCATCTACGGCAACCTGGAGCCTGCGAAGGGCGACGGCGTCAACGTCTACACAGCCAACGACAACCGTCCGCGTTTCCTGTCCGAAATCGGCATGAAGCTCGCCCCTGTGGTGGAGAACGCCAGCAAGGGTTCCAAGGAGTTCTTCGTTCCGTGGTCCGCGGAAAAGGCCAACGAGCTTTCCTCGGACGTCTTCGTGACCTGGGTGCCGGATTCCAAGACCACGGACCAGATCAAGCAGGACCCCCTGCTCGGCCAGATTCCGGCGATCAAGAAGGGCGCCTTGGTTGCCGGCTCCGACAACACCCTCACCCTGGCAATTTCCGCATCCTCGCCGCTGAGCCTCCCGTGGGCATTGGACATGTTCCTGCCGCAGCTGGCCAAGGGCGCTGACGCGGCAGCCAAGTAAGCGAATCACCCGACATGACACAGAGTACGACGACGGCGGGCCCGCCTTCCGCGGACGGCGCCGCGCGCGAACTGGCAGCTCCTGCCCCTCACAGCGACTCCAAAGGGCAACACCTGCCAGTCCGCGCGAAGGCCGCCTGGCTGGTGGCCGCCGTCGTCGTCCTTGCGCTGGTGTGTGCGGCCTCGCTCGCGATCGGCGCGCGGGGCATGTCCCTCGAAACCGTGTGGCAAGCACTCACCCAGTTCAACCCCGCGGACGGCAACCATGCCGTGGTCCACACCCGGATTCCACGCACTGTGCTCGGTTTGCTGGCGGGGGCTGCCCTTGGCCTTGCCGGCGCCGCGATGCAGGGAGTTTCCCGCAACCCCCTGGCGGACCCAGGAATCATGGGCGTCAATGCCGGGGCGGCACTGGCCGTGGTCGCCGGAATCTACCTCTTCGGTATTTCGGGGGCGAGCGGCTACATCTGGTTCGCTTTCGTCGGCGCCGCCGCGGCCGCCGTCGTCGTCTATCTGATTGCGTCCATGGGTCGTGACGGTGCGACGCCGGTGAAGCTCGCTTTGGCGGGGGCGGCGCTGAGTGCGGGGCTTTACTCGTTGATGAACGTGATCCTGGTTTCGAGCCAGGACACGTTGGACCGGTTCCGTTTCTGGCAGGTCGGTGGAATTGCCGGCAGCGACTGGTCCATCGTGTTGACCGGGTTGCCGTTCCTGCTGCTTGGGGCCGTGATCGTGCTCGGCAGTGGCCGGACACTCAACAGTCTTGCCCTTGGTGACGACGTTGCGCGGGGCCTCGGCCAGAACGTGGCCCTGGCCAGGGGCGTGGCCGCGCTCGGCATCGTTCTGCTCTGCGGATCAGCCACGGCGATGGCCGGTCCCATTGGATTCGTCGGACTCGTGGTTCCGCACGCAGTGCGCTTCTTCACGGGCCCGGACTACCGCTGGATCCTGCCGTTCTCGATGGTTCTCGCCCCGGCCCTCCTCCTGGTTTCGGACGTGATCGGCCGGGTGGTGCTCCTGCCCGGCGAAGTTCCGGCGGGCATCATGACGGCCATCGTCGGTGCTCCCGTCTTCGTCTGGCTCGTCCGCCGAGGCAAGGGAGTGTCGCTGTGAGCCCCCGCAACAGGACCGCACTCCTGGGCGCCGGCGTCGTTGTCCTCTTTGCGGTGACCGTGCTCCTTGGCAGCTACACGGTTACCGTCCCCGATTTCTTCAGGATCCTGGCGGCCCATCTGACCGGCGGCGAGAAGATCCCGGGCGCAAGCTTCATCGTCATGGAAAACAAACTGCCCCGGGCCGTGCTGGGAATCCTGATCGGCGTGGCATTCGGCCTTTCGGGCGGGCTGTTCCAGACCATGCTCCGCAACCCGCTCGCAAGCCCCGACGTCATCGGCATCAGTTACGGTGCGAGTGCCGCGGCTGTCCTGGCCATTGTCGTGTTCGGCGCGTCCGGTGCCGCCGTGTCCGGTGCGGCGCTGGCTGGTGCAATCGGCGTCGCGCTCGTCATCTATGCCATGTCGCGAGGCGGCGGGGGTTCAGGTGGCGGATCGGGCGGCCGGGGCGGGAACCCGGCAGGCAACCGGCTTATCCTCGCCGGCGTCGGGATCGCCGCCGCGTTGGGGGCAGTGGTGAACTTCCTCATGACCCGGGCGGATATCCGGACA
Source organism: Arthrobacter sp. SRS-W-1-2016 (assembly GCF_002009585.1). Lineage (NCBI taxonomy): Bacteria > Bacillati > Actinomycetota > Actinomycetes > Micrococcales > Micrococcaceae > Arthrobacter > Arthrobacter sp. SRS-W-1-2016. Next base: position 35,037 of record NZ_MTPV01000048.1, read on the forward strand.
GCATCCGAGGCCCTCATTTGGCTCAACGGTTCCTTGAACTCAGCCGATTGGGAACGCGTGGGCGTACTCATCGCCTCGCTCGCAGTGCTTGTTCCCGCGCTGGCTTTTCTTGCCGGTCCGTTGCGCATGCTCGAGCTCGGGGACGACGCCGCGGCCGGACTGGGGATCCAGGTGCAGGCCGTGCGTTTCGGACTGGTGATCACCGCCGTCGCGCTCGCAGCAGTGGCGACGGCGGCTGCCGGGCCGGTTGCCTTCGTCGCGTTCCTTGCCGGACCGATCGCCCGGCGGATTGTCGGGCGCCCCAGCCTGCCGGCGTCGGCGTTCACGGGCGCCGGCATTGTCCTCGCCGCCGATTACGTCGCGTACAACGTTGCGCCCCTGATATTGAGCGGCACCGTTCTCCCGGTCGGAGTCATTACGGGCGCCCTCGGCGCTCCATTCCTGTTGTGGCTCCTGGTCACGTCCAATCGAAAGGAAGCCTGACATGGCACGAATGAGCGCACGTGGCTTGACGCTCCAATACGAGCAGCGACGGGTGATCGAAGGACTCTCGACGCAGATTCCCGAAGGCAAAGTGACCATGATCGTCGGTGCCAACGCCTGCGGAAAATCCACGCTGCTCCGGGGGCTGTCCAGGCTCCTGAAGCCGAGCGCCGGCGTCGTCACTCTGGATGGCAAGGACATCCACTCCCGCCCGGCCCGCGAACTCGCCCGCACGCTCGGCCTTCTTCCGCAGCACCCTCTAGCCCCGGATGGCATCACCGTCCGCGAACTGGTGGGCCGCGGACGCTATCCGCACCAAGGGTTCTTCCGCAGCTGGAGGACTGGCGACCGGTCGGTGCATGATCTCGCCGTCCAAAGCGCACTCGAGACCACTTCAGCGCTTGAGCTTGCTGAACGGAACGTCGACGAACTGTCCGGCGGGCAACGCCAGAGGGTGTGGATCGCGATGGCCCTTGCCCAGGAGACGGATGTCCTGCTCCTCGACGAACCCACCACCTACCTTGACCTGGCACACCAAGTGGAGGTGCTGGATCTGGTGATCGATCTGAACCGCAGCCGCGGAACCACCGTGGCAATCGTTCTGCACGACCTCAACTTGGCAGCGCGATACGCGGACCACGTTATCGCGATGAAGGCCGGGGCGATCGTCGCCGAGGGGCGGGCGCTGGATGTGCTCACTGAAGACTTGGTCCGCGACGTTTTCGGCTTGGAGTCCCGGGTGGTTCCAGACCCAATTTCCGGCACTCCTCTCATTCTCCCGATCGGCCGGCACCACACCGCCACGCCCTCAACACCCATCGAATTGGAGTTCGCCCCATGAACGCAGACGCCGCAGTGCGAAACGCCGTCACGGAGCCGATGACCCTCGCGTTCGACGTCACCGTCACCGCCGTCGAGGACCTGGGACCCAATTTCCGCCGCATCACGTTCGGGGGATATTGCCTGCGCGGTTTCGGGGTTTCGGGGGACACCCTGGACCTGCGCATCAAGCTCATGATTCCCTCGCTCGACGGCGTCGGCCGCCCCCTGCCCCTGCCTGCCTTCAATACGGGCGACGCCGGTTGGTACCAGGAATGGTTGGCGATGGACCCCACGGTGCGCGGTTCGATGCGCACCTACACTGTGCGGAACGAGAGGCTTGACGCCGTCTACCCGGAGATCGACGTCGACTTCGTGATGCACTTCGATGACTGCGGCGGCGCCCGCGGCTGGCCGCGCAGCGGCGTGGCGGGGTCCGACGTCGACGGCGGTTCGACTCACCCGACGGGCGGGCCCGCGGCTAATTGGGCGCTCGCCGCGAAACCGGGGGATGCGATCACGATCATCGGCCCCAACAATCGGGCAGCCCACTGCATCACGGCGGAAACTTACTTCGGCATTGAATGGCGTCCCGGCTTGGCGCAGCGGGTCCTCCTTGCCGGCGACGAAACGGCGGTCCCTGCCATCAGCGCGATCCTGGAATCCTTGCCCGCGGGAATCACAGGGCATGCCTTCCTCGAAGTACCAGAGGCGGGGGATTTCCAAGACCTCGACACCGACGCCGACATCGAAATCACATGGCTCGCGCGCGGCGCGGCGCTCGCCCGGGCACGCCCCCATGGTGAGTTGCTGAAGAGCGCCGTCCGCGGAGCCGTACCCGTCCCCGGTTGGGTGGGCATCGTCCCGCTCGATGGCGCCGCAGGGCCCGAGCCTGAAGACGTCGACGTGGACCAGGACGTCTTGTGGGAAACCCCGCTGCGCATGGACGCGGCCGCGATTGAAGCGAGCCGCAACCCTGGCCTTCCCGCCGGCGCCTCGCCGTTCTATGCCTGGATCGCAGGCGAGGCAGGGGTCATCAAGGAGCTCCGCCGGTATCTCGTCCGGGATGTGGGGATCGACCGGAAACAGGTGGCGTTCATGGGCTACTGGCGCAAGGGGAAAGCCGAACTCTAGCCCGCCCCTGGCGACGCCCGCTCACATATATCGTCACTTTCCCTGACGCTCGCTCACGTATACGGCCAAAAGCCGGAACGCTCGCTCTTCAATGTGAGCGGGCGTTTGCCCGGAACGCGCCATAGGTGAGCGGGCGTCGAATTAACCTGGGCTTTGCCGGCGGGCAACCAGGCGGGGCTACGCTGGCGGGGTGGCTGGGAACGTGCTTGATGCTGACCAGAACGGACGACGGCGGTTTGTTGCCTTGGGCGATTCCTTCACCGAAGGCGTGGGGGACCGGAACGAGGGCCTGCCGAACGGCGTCCGGGGCTGGGCCGACCGCGTTGCCGAGAAGCTGGCCAAGGCCGAACCTGGCTGGGAGTATGCGAATCTTGCCGTGCGGAGCAAGCGCCTCCGCCATATTGTCGACGAGCAACTGGACCGCGCCTTGGCCATGGAACCCACGCTTATCACGCTTTACGCGGGCGGCAACGACATCCTGGATTTCGGCACCGACATGGAGGTTCTCATGGCCGAGTATGAAAGGCTCGTGGCGCGCCTTGCAGCCACGGGAGCAACGTTGGTCCTGTTCACGGGGTACGACGTCAAGGTCTCGGCCGTGCTGGAACCGTTCAAGAAGCGGAACGCCCTCTACAACGAACGCGTCCGCGAACTGGCCGCCATGTACGGGGCCGTGCTGGTGGATTATTGGTGCCTTGACGCCTACCACGACCGCCGGATGTGGGCCTCGGACCGTCTCCACATGTCGAAAGCCGGACACAAATACATGGCGTCGCAGGTCCTGGATCACCTCGGCGTCCCGCACAAGTTCTCTCCCAAGGACTGGGAACCACCACAGCGCCTCAAGCTGCGCGATTGGGAACGCCGACAGCGTCGCTGGGTGAACGATTGGGTCCTGCCCTTGTTCGGCCGGAAGCTTCGCGGCGTCACGCTTGGGGACACTTTGCGCCCGCGCTGGCCGGAGCCCGTGAAGGTGCCGCGGAAGGCCGGGCTGCGGAAGGTCGCGGAGCGCCAAGCCGCAGCGGCGGCCACCGACTCTGGAAGCCAGACAACAGGAAAAGCCCACAACGGGGGGACATGACCATGGCTACGCATACACCGCTTCGATTCGTCGCCATCGGAGATTCCTTCACCGAAGGCGTCGGCGACGTAGACCTTCGTCTTCCCAACGATTGCCGGGGCTGGGCCGATCGCGTGGCAGAGGAACTGGCCAGGCATCAGCCGCAGGCACAGTACGCCAACCTTGCCCTCCGCGGCCGGCGGCTCAAGCAGATCGTGGTTGAACAACTTGAGCCGGCGCTCGCGATGGCTCCCACGTTGGTCAGCTTCCATGCCGGCGGCAACGATCTCCTCGGTGCACGGCTGGACATGCGCCTACTGGTCCGTGGTTTCGAGGCCGCCGTTGCCAGGATCGCGCAAAGTGGTGCCCGGGTCGTGCTGTTCACCGAATACAACGTGCCGCTCTCGCCCGTTCTGGAGCCGCTTAAGCTGCGCACGGCCGTTTTCAACAAGCACATCCGGCGCATTTCGGCAGCCTACGGAACGCTTCTGGTGGACCATTGGTGCTTCGAAAAGTATCAGGACCGCCGGATGTGGGCTCCGGACAGGCTGCATATGTCCGGTATAGGACACCGCTACATGGCCAAGAAAGTCCTGGAAGTCTTGGGCGCCACGCACTCGCTCGAGTCACCGGTACTCGGGCCGCTGCAACCGCGGAGCCGCGCCGGGATCATGGCCGACGACGCCGCGTGGCTCAGGCGCGATGTCGCACCCTGGCTTTCGCGTCGCTTCAGGGGAGTTTCGAGCGGGGATCATCTGAGCGCCCGCTGGCCGGCCCTGATGCCCGTTGTCTTGCCGGAGCGGCTGGGTACGTCCCGTCAATCAGTCAGGCTTTGAAATGGTCAAGCGTCACGCCTGACAACTTTTTGGCTGCGGACGGGCTGGCTAGTCCAGCAGGTTGTCGAACCCTGCGGATGCCGAGGTCACCGTGAATTCGATGATTTCGAAGTCCGCTACCCCGTTGACGTAGAACGGATCCGTCGCCAGCGAAGCGTCCAGCGTTGCGCGATCGACGTTGGACAGCAGCACGCCCCCGATGGCTGGAACGCGACGACCGGACGCGAGGAACGTGCCGGCGTCGAACGCTTCTTTGACCCAATCCATATGTGCCGGGCGGTGGAAATCGACGATCTCGTCGGGAACTTTGTAGGTCAGAGAGACGACGAACATGCCGCCCAGCCTACAACGCGGAGGACGGCCACAAGGGGCCGCCCTCCGAAAATGAACTACGGCAGGAGCTTGACTGCGGAGTTCCAGTTGTAGTCGGGGTGGGCTTCGCTGATCTGCAGGGTCATGACGAGCAGCTGGAAGGCTTCGAGCTCACGCGAGCGGCGCAGCGGTCCGACGTTCACCGGACGCAGCCCGGCGCCTTTGACGAAGTCGACGACGGCGGCCGTCGCCTCGGCGTCGTCGCCCGCCACGAGTACGTCGAGGGTCTGGCCGTCCACTTCGCCCTCCGCGAGCGTGGCGGCGAAGACGGTGTTGAACGCCTTGACGACCGAGGCGCCGGGCACCAAGGCCTGCAGTTCTTCGGCGGCCGAGGTCCCGGCGGGAACGGTGAGGGAATCGAAGGTCTCGAAGTTCACGGGGTTGGAGATGTCCACGATGGTCTTGCCGTTGAGCGCTGAGCCGTAGGAAGAAAGGACTTCTTTGGAGGCCTCGAACGGCGTAGCCAGAACCACGATGCTGCCTTCCACCGGGGATCCCGTGATGCCGGAGGTTCCGTTGACTGTCGCCGCAAGCGCAGCAGCGGAGCCGGCGTCGCGGCTGAGGATCTGGACGCTCTTGCCTGCTGTGGCAGCGCGGGCCGCGATGCCGGACGCCATGTTGCCCGTGCCGATGATGGTGATGTCAGTCATTGTCTTTTCCTTCGCGTGAGTCCTGTGGATTCATTTACTTGAAGCTTCAACTAAAACAATAATGAGCTTGGGTTGAAGTGTCAAGTATTTATTTCCTTCTAAGATGAATCCATGACCGAACCGCGCTGGCTCAATGCCGACGAACGCCGTGCCTGGCTGGCCCTCCTGAGCATCAACACCCTTCTGCCCGCAGCTTTGGATACCCAACTGCAAGCGGCCGGCAAATTGTCGCTGTTCGACTACAACGTGCTTGCGATGCTGTCCGAAGCGGATGGGCGTTTCCTGCCGATGAGTGAGCTTGCCGCCCGCACCAGCGCTTCCCTGTCGAGGTTGTCGCACGTCGTGACCAAGCTCCAAAGACGCGGTTGGGTGGAACGCGAGGCCCATCCGGGCGACGCCCGTGTCACCGTGGCGCACCTGACCGAGTCCGGGATGGACACCATCGTGTCCCTCGCCCCGGGTCATGTGGACGCGGTCCGCGCCTTGATGTTGGACGCCATGACCGACGACGACGTTGCGGACCTCGCGCGGATCGCCGAGAAAATCGTGGCCAGGTTGGACGACGATCACTGGATCCTGCGCGAACGCTAAGCCGCGGCTGGCGGGACCAGCGACCGCGGCTGCTGAGCGTGACGGCCGCCCCGCACTGATGAAAGACTGGCGCCATGGATTTTTCTGCCCGATACGTGGCATTGGGTGACTCGTTCACCGAAGGACTTGGCGACGCCGACCCCTCGCGCCCCAACGGAGTCAGGGGATGGGCGGACCTCGTCGCCCACCAATTGGCTCAAAGCAACGACGATTTCGGTTACGCCAACCTGGCCATCCGGGGCAAGAAGCTCCGGCAAGTCATGAAAGAGCAGGTGGATGCCGCCGTCGCGCTTCAACCGACGCTGGTGACCCTGTATGCGGGAGCGAACGACATCTTCCGCCCCAAAGTCGATATCGACAGGCTGATGGAGGACTACGAGGCCGGCATCGGGAAGCTCAGTGCCACCGGCGCTACGTTGCTTCTCTTCACCGGTTTCGATGCCCGCAGTTCAAAAGTTTTCGGCACGATGCGCGGACGCACCGCGATTTACAACGAACTGCTGCGGGAAATCGCGGAAAACCACGGGGCGCTGGTGGTGGACTATTGGCGCTTCAGCGAGTATCACGACTGGCACATGTGGGCGCAGGACCGGATGCACATGTCCACTGCCGGTCACATCAACATGGCCAACCGGGTGCTCGCCGTCCTGGAGCACGAAGGTTCCCTCGAGGTCCCGCCGCCGGTCCCGCAACCCCAGCTCGCGCGGGTGGAAGCGTTGCGGGCCAACGCGCGTTGGGCCCGTGAACATGCCGCCCCGTGGGTCGTCCGCCGCGTTACGGGCAAGTCGTCAGGTGATGGCCTGAGCCCGAAGTACCCGCAGCTCACCCGGCCGTAGCGAGGTTCCGGAAACCCGGGGTGGCGAGCAACCCGCCGTCGTTCTTTACCGCGAGCACGTCCACGTCCCAGTGTGAGGTGGCCAGCGCCAGGGTTGCGGCGCCGCCCGCCATGATGGCGGTGGCCAGGACGTCGGCCGTGATGATGTCTGCCGCTGCCACGGAAACCTGGCGGAACCCCTCGTTCCGCGCCGCTTGGAGGCCCGCGGACCAAATGTGATGGCCGCGTTCGCTCGTTCCCGAGGTCGCCAGCGCGTGCTTGCCGGCGTTGCCGAGCGGAAATGCGGTCAGGAGCGTCGACCGGTCCTCCGGGTCGATAATCCCCGCCAGCCACGGCCGCGCACTGCCCGGCGTCGGCGAACCGTCCACCAGGACGTCCCCGCCCGCGTTGAGGCACCAATCCTTCAAGCCGAGCGCGAGCAGCGACGTTCCAGCTTCCCGTATGGCGTGTGCCTTGACGATCCCGGACAAGTCAACGACGCCGTCGGGCCGTTCCGCCGTGAACGCGCCTTCCGTGAGGGTGCGCCATTCGCTCGCCTCGACGTACAGCCGGCGCATGTCCGGGGAGGCGTCCCTCAGAGCCAGCTCGCCCCGCGCCAACGCGCTCGCCTCCGAGTCGGGGCGGTAGAGACTAAATGTCCGATCCAGCCCTTTGAACAACTGCTCGACGACGGCGGTAGTCGCCTCGAGCTCTTCCACCGAAGCTTGGGGAGCCGTCCTTGGAGCGGCGGGGATGGCCAGGCTCACCACGGTGCCCATGCTGGTGAACGTGCGGGAACGAAGGCGGGGTTCCGCGCTGCCCTGTCCGGGCTCGCTTGGCTTAGAAGTGGGCTGCATCGAGGGCCGCCTGGAGGGATGTCAAATATGCCTCGCTGGTATAAGTGGCCCCGCCGATGGTCTGCACGTTCGCCGACTGGGCGCTCAGGACTTCGGAGCGGAGCAGGGGTGCTGCCCTGGCGCTGATCTGGACGGATCGTTGCTCCTGGTCGGTCAGATGCAGGGCTGTGACATCGGTGATCACGCCGGCCTTGATGGTTACCTGGACCTGGACTGTTCCGAAACGGGTCTCCACCGCCGTGCCTGCGTAGGTGCCGCCCGCTTTGGCCGAGGCTCCCAGGGTGGAAGTGGAACTGGAGCCTGTGCCGGAACTGGTGCTGGAACTGGAGCCCGTTCCGGCCCCGGTTCCCGAGGACCCGGACGTGCTGCTCCCGGTGGTTCCATTCGCCGTCGAGCCCGTACCTGAAGCGGTCCCACCGGTGGTTCCCGCCGCGGACGTCGTGACGGTGGAGGCGTTGGATGCCGTCACCTGTGTGCCCGCCTGCCAGCCGACCACGAGGATTGCCGCCGATGCCAGCGCTGCTGAAATTCCTGCCCTGAGTCTCACCAGTCAAACCTTTCGTAGTGGAGTTGTTCCTCCCGGACGCCGGAGCTTTTTGCTTCGGCTAGTACCTCGCCGGCCCATGCTGTCGGGCCGCAAACGTAAACATCAGCGTCCGCTATGTCCGGCACAAAGTCCCGCAGACTCGAGGAGCCTGCAGAGGCAGGCAGCCAGGCGCTTTGGGGATGGCCGGACCGCGGACCCGTCAGGTGGAACAGGGTCGCGCCACGCTTCCGGCACAGTTCCATGATCTCGTCTCCGAGGAACAGTTCCTCCGCGCTACTGCCGCGCAGCAGGACTGTCGCCTGGCCTGGCGCGAAGGGAGTTGATTCCAAGAGCGCCCGGAGGGGCGTAATCCCGATTCCCGCACCGATCATCACGACGCGGTCCCTGCTTCGGGCTGCCGTGCTGAAAACCCCGTATGGTCCTTCGATCGCTACTTTCGTCCCCGGCTTGAGGGAGCCGAGGCGGCCCGAACCGGTCCCCAGGTTCCGAACAGTGATCCGCAACATCGGCTGCCGCGATGACTTTCCGGTTTGCGGTTCTGCCGACAAGCTGAATGGATGCGCCTGCCACCACATGCCGGGAGCGAGGAAGCGCCACACGAAGAACCGGCCACCGCTACCCGACAATTCGTTCAATCGCAGCCCGGTCATTTCGATGCTCACGACGTCGGGGGACACCCGCACTACGCGGCGCACCGTCAGTTGGTGCCGGTAGGTGGCTATTACCGGTTGGGCAATGCGGTACCAAACCAGCGCCGCGCCCGTTCCGATGCAAAGCAGGAGCCAGTACCAGCGCTGCCAAGTGCCTTCGGCGAACAGGCCGCCCACGCTGAATTGGTGCGGGATTGCCGTCGCTACCGCAAGGTAGGTGAGCAGATGAACGAAATACCAGAATTCGTAGGGAAAACGGCGCCGCACAGCCACCAGCGAAGTGACCACCACGGCAATGAACAACGCCATGGAGACGAACGCCAGCCACATATCGGGTACCAAGACCCACAGGGAAACGGCCTCGCTGACGGGATTCAGGCCCTCGGCCATGCCGTAGCCGGTGGCAAGGAGAAGTCCATGTGCCAACAGCAAGTACAGTGCCGGCTTGCCGAGTTTCCGGTGGAATTCCAGTGCCCTGTCATGCCCGACTGCGCCGTCCACGAAAGGGAGGCGTGCCGCGAGCAGAAGCATCAGGATGACCAGGTCCATGCCGGCGAGTCCGGCCAGGATCCCGACGGCGGTGACCGCCTGGGTGAGGTTGCCGACGGTCGACACTCCGCCGTCGGCGAGCCACAACGCCAGCGCCGCCGCAAGGGATGCCCAAAGCGCAACCGTGAGCATGTCCGCCCGGCGCATGCGCCGGCGATGTTGCGCCGCGAACCGTCCCTTAGCCGGATTGCGACGCGGTGATGTTTGAGGACGACGGCCTGGCGGTGTATCCACGCGTTGGCCCGGGGAGGCGAGGAGTTGTGAGTTCATGCCTCAAGATTGAATGCTCAACCTTTCGTTCTCCTGTGAAGGGGCTAGCCCCCGCTTATGACTTGTGGCCTGGTTCTTATACACCCGATTGGTCTTAATTTCCCCCAGCCCCTAGACTTATTAGGCGCTAGGTGGCGCGGAGCGTGTGCAATTGCTCCGGTTGGCGGTGACTGTTGGCAACAACAGGAGATCCGCGGGCCGGTAGTTAGGGGCTCAAGTTGCGTGCATTCCAGTATTCGCCCAGTATTCCGGCCTGTTGTCCGGACCCACTACCTTCGCCGCAGCGGTGATCATTGGCTGGTTTCAGTCGAGCGATCCGAGCTGCGGGAACTACCGAAAACGGTGTGGACTGGTTGCGGACGTCGCCTATTGCACGGGAAGCAGGAACTCTGCTGCCCGTTTCATTTTACTTTTTAGGAGAGTCGTCATGGCAGCAAACTGCCAGGTGACCGGAGCCGAGCCGGGCTTTGGACACAGCATTTCGCACTCGCACCGCCGCAACAAGCGTCGGTTCGACCCCAACATCCAGAAGAAGCGCTACTGGGTTCCGTCCCTGCGCCGTAATGTCACGCTGACCCTGTCGGCCAAGGGCATCAAGACCATCGACGTTCGCGGCATCGACGCAGTCGTCGCCGAAGTTCTGGCTCGTGGGGTGAAGCTCTAGTGGCAAAAGACAAGGACGTACGTCCGATCATCAAGCTGAAGTCCACTGCGGGAACCGGTTACACCTACGTAACCCGCAAGAACCGTCGTAACGACCCGGACCGTCTGGTCCTGAAGAAGTACGACCCCAAGATCCGCCAGCACGTCGAATTCCGAGAGGAGCGCTAAACATGGCTAAGAAGTCCAAGATTGCTCGCAACGAGCAGCGCAAGGTCATCGTTGAGCGTTACGCTGCCAAGCGTCTCGAACTGAAGAAGACCCTGGTTGACGCCAACGCGACTGACGAAGCACGCGAAGAGGCTCGCCTCGGCCTGCAGAAGCTGCCCCGCAACGCCTCCCCGATCCGTCTGCGTAACCGCGACATCATCGACGGTCGCCCGCGCGGTACCTTCCAGAAGTTCGGTATCTCCCGTGTTCGCTTCCGCGACATGGCTCACCGCGGTGAGCTCCCGGGCATCACCAAGTCTTCCTGGTAATCCAGAAGCACTAGAAGGGCCGGCAACCGTTTGGTTGCCGGCCCTTCTTGCGTTTAAGGCGGCGGTCTTGTGGCTTCGCGATTAAGTGGTGCAGGACACAGTGTTGAATTACGACGCCGGCGGCTTCTTTTTGCGCGGAAACCGCCGTTTGTCCCGGATTACCGCGGTTCTTGCTCGCCTGAGGCGTGATTTGCGTGGGGTCTTGGGGGTGTGTAGAGTAGATCGAGTCGCCGCCGCTGATGCGGAAAGATAGCGACCGACCCCCTCTGATAAACGGCCTGGAAATGGCGTGCTGATTAGCGTGCTGTGGATGGGTGGGGACCCTTGTTGAGCAGTGAATCGCGGAAACGCCGATTTGCTTGATGCTGGCAGTTCGGGTAAGTTTGGGAAGTTGCTCCGGAGCGATCTTGGACCCTTGTGGGTGTGGGTGGTGCCGGGTGTGTCTGTTGTTTGAGAACTCAATAGTGTGCCAAGTTTGTTGATACCGATTTGTTTTTATGGATTGGTTGATTTTG